>CAJPKN010000035.1 GCA_905370385.1 Stomatobaculum longum | reverse complement strand
CCCATGGAAATGACGCTCGAGGAGAGCAGTGTCATTGACCTGCATCAGACGGAGACAACGACGAGCGGCGGGACCGTGGAGGCGCGGCCGGAGGATATTGTAAACGGCTACCGCTTCAGCGGGAACAAGCAAATACTCTACTGCACGGCAGAGGAGGCGGTACTTCGCGACAGACCGGGTACGGACGGCAATCCGGTCGGCAAGGTGAAGAAGGGAGATGCGCTCCGCTGTACGGCGGTCAATGTGCGCTGGCTTCGCTTTTCGTGGAAGGATAAGACCGTCTACGGCGCGGCGGAAGAGTTTGCCCCGGCGAATGCGGGAGAGACGAGCGAGAGCATAGATTGGAATCGCGAGAGCGCGGAGGTCGGCGTGGCACCGAACTGAGAATTGTAAAGTTTTGCGTGACAAAGCGCGCAAGCTTTGCTATAATTTTCTGGTGTTTGGAGAGTTACCCAAGCGGTTCAAGGGGGCGCACTCGAAATGCGTTAGGCCGGGTGACCGGTGCGTGGGTTCGAATCCCATGCTCTCCGCGAAGAAAGAGCTGTAGAGAAGCCTTCTCTACAGCTCTTTTTGTATCATGCTTCGTATCGACAAATCAGAACATGACATGTCGCAGCTTGGGGAAGGTTCATACAGATTCGCTTGCCGAAAAGCGTATCCCGGTCTTGTTCCGCTTCGTCGCGGAGAGAGGCGTATGCTTTCTCGTTGCGGCTTGTCTGCCGTCTTGGAAACTGCGCCGCAGCGTGCTAGAATGAAACGGACAACAGAGCGTTTCAGACAAGAGCGCAGAGCGCGGAGGAAAGAACATGGGAGATATCGCAGAGATTGTCGAGATGTTTGAGCGGGAGATGCCGATTAAGCTCTTTTGGATGGATGAGGACAAGCGGGAGCATGAGGAAGAAGCGCCGCTCCGCATGATAGAGGCGGTGAATCTGCTCGGCTACATCGCCCCGACCGTGAAGACCCTGGATTGGCTCTTTGACGAACTTAGAAACCGCGTTTCGCGGCGTTTTATCCGGGCGCAGGAAAACGGCAGCTTGGAGCGTGCCTTTGTGGACGGCAAAGTGCGCATCGACAATGAGGCGGTCTATAAGTACCTGGACGCCTTTGATGCAATTGTCCTGGAACTCCGCGACAATATTACCTTTGTGCGCCTCTCGGAGCGCGGACGGAAGATTTACCGCGAGGCAGCGGTGCGGGAATTCCGCGACAGGGTACAGTGAAGCGAGAAAGAAAAAGAAAACGTCCGGGCGGAACGATAGAAGTTCCGCCCGGTTTTTTGGTTTAAAAAACCACCGCACCGTTATCCCCTTTGTCCTCTGAGCCGCTATAATAAAGGCAAACACTCGGAGGAGAAACGTATGTACAGCACAAGTCTATGCTATCTGGAGCGCGACGGGAAGTGGCTCATGCTTCACCGCGTGACCAAGCAGAACGATATCAACGAGGGGAAGTATGTCGGTATCGGCGGCAAGTTTTTGGAAGGGGAGAGCCCGGAGGAATGCGCGGCGCGCGAGGTCTTTGAGGAGACGGGCTATACCCTCACGAGCTACCGCTATGCGGGTATCGTGACCTTTGTCTCGGACCGCTACGAGGCGGAACACATGCACCTCTTTTCGGCGGACGGCTTCACAGGGGAATATCACGACACGGAGGAGGGCATTTCTTCCTGGGTTCCGAAGGAAGAGGTCTTAAAGCTGCCGCTCTGGGAGGGGGACCGCATTTTTCTGCCGCTGTTACAGCAAAACATACCGTTCTTTTCGCTGAAACTTTGCTATGAGGGCGATACCTTGGTGTCCGCGAAGTTAAACGGAAAGCCGCTGCCCCTTTGAACTCGGCAAAAAGAGACAGAAGCGGGGAACATACGCGCACAAAAAACGTTCTTTTGCGAACTTGCACAGCAAAACAGAGCTATGCTACACTGAGCCCGTAACCGGCAAAACTGGGAGGGTTGTTTGACCCGCGGGGGGGCTATGCTCGACAATATTACAAATCTGTTTCTCTTTATCGGAGGACTGGGGATGTTCCTCTACGGCATGCATGTCATGGCGGAAGGAACACAAAAGTCGGTCGGCAACAAAATGAAGGACTTCCTGGGGATGCTGACTTCGAATCGGCTGAAAGCTGTGCTGGTCGGAACCCTGATCACCGGCATCATCCAGAGCTCGGGTGCGACCACGGTCATGGTCGTCGGTTTCGTCAGCGCGGGTCTCATGACCCTGAGTCAGGCGGTCGGTGTCATCATGGGTGCGAACATCGGTACCACGGTGACCGCATGGATTGTCTCGCTGAGTCAGATCGGCGATTCCATGAAGATGCTGAATCCGGAGTTCTATGCACCGGTCTTAATCGGCATCGGCGCGGGCATCATCATGTTCTCCAAATCGGAGACCAAGAAGAGCCGCGCGGAGATTATCATCGGTTTCGGACTTTTGTTCCAGGGTCTCAAGTTCATGTCGGAGGCGGTTGCGCCCTACACGGATGCGCCTATCTTTGCGACGGTGTTTACAACCCTCGGCTCGAACCCGTTCCTCGGCATGCTTGCCGGTGCGGTCGTGACGGCCATCTTACAGAGTTCCTCGGTCTCGGTCGGTATTTTGCAGATGCTTGCGGGCAACGGCCTCATCATGACCAATGCGGCAATCTTCATCACCCTCGGTGAGAACATCGGCTCCTGCGTGACTGCGATGCTCTCCTCAATCGGCGGTTCGCGCGATGCGCGCCGTGCGGCGGTCATGCACCTTTCCTTCAACATGATCGGTGCGATTCTCTTTACGGTGCTCAGCATTGTGCTCTTTGCGATGAAGCCGGCACTTGCGCACTATCATATAAGCCCCGTGCAGATTTCTCTGTTCCACACGGGCTTTAAGCTCATCATGACTGTATTGCTCTTCCCCTTCGGCGAGCAGCTGGTCTCGCTCTCCGGCGTTCTGGTTCCGGAAAAGAAGGGCGAAGCGCTTGCGGATGTGAAGAAGGAAGAGGAACTTGTGACGCGTTTGGATCCGCGTATCTTTGAGCAGCCGGCCATTGCGGTCGCTGCGCTCTCGAACGAGGTTGCGGCAATGGGCAAGCTCACGCTCCGAAATGTGGAGCGTGCCTGCGAAGTTTGCTTTACGCAGGATGAGACGGTCATGGCGGAGATCAAAGAGACAGAGCGGAAGATCAACGCGATGAACCGGGAACTCTCCGAGTATTTGATTAAGGCAAATACCTTGCCGGTCAACGAACACCAGAGACTGGTCATCACGGATCTTTTTAACACCTTGACGGACTTTGAGCGTTCCGGCGACCATGCGGAGAATATCGCAAAGGGCGTGCGGATTCTAAAGTCCCGCGATCTGGTGCTCTCGGAGACCGGAAAGAAAGACCTTCGCGAACTCTCGGATGCAGTGCTCGAGGCCTATCGCAATGCGGTCAAGGCGAGAGAGGAGCACAGTGTCGCGAGTGCGCGCAAGGTGAGCGCCTGTGAGGATCTCGTGGACTCCCTGCGCGATGAGCAGAAGGAGCGTCACATGGAACGGCTCTCGAAGGGCGAGTGCAAGCCCGAGGCGGGTCATGTTTTCATTGAGATCATCGATAACCTGGAGCGTATTTCCGATCACGCGCAAAATGTGGCGGAATATATCATGAATGAGATTTAAACCTAACAAAAGTCCAGACTTTGTAAACTATTGAAAATTAACAAAACAAATGTTAGGATAGCAACAGAGTCCTGACAGAATTACCAGAGCTTCTAAAAGTGGCGCCTGTGTCGTTCGGACACGGGCGCTTTTTGTGTCACAGAATTGCCGGAGACAGGCAGAACATGCGTGCAGCGCGAAAATAAGGAGGCGCAGGGATGGGACAGTGCAAGTATTGTGGCAGTGAGGTGAAGAAAGGCATGCGTTTTTGCGGCAACTGCGGCGCACTGCAGGAAGCGGCGGAACCGGAAGTGAAAGCGGAGACGACCGGAGAACCTGCTCCGACGGCTGCCGAAGAGAGTGCTGTGATGCCTGTCGAAGAGAATGCGGCAGCGGCTGCCGGAGAGAATGCTGTGACGGGTACCGAAGAGAAGGCAGCGGCGGGACAGGAAGCGCCCGGTGAGACCGCGAAGCGAAAACCGCGCCGTCTGCGGGCGGCTCTCTTCGCCGCCGCGGCTGTCGCGGTTGCAGCGGTCGGCGCGGCTGTGCTGGTGCACCGCATGACGGCCATGACGGGGGAACGCTTTGTCCGCGTGCAGGCGGAGGCGCTGCGGCAGGAGGCTGCGCCGTTCGAAGGCCTCGGCGCGGTCTTTGAGAACGGTTTCTCGAGCGACTTTGTGCTCAGCATGCAAATGTCGCGCAGCAGACTGCTCGCAATCTCGCGGAGCGGCGATGAGGATTATATACTCATTGCGAAGGCTCTGCAGCGCGGCATTCAGGCCAAGGTGGATTTCGGACGACATCTGGAGACCGCCGTACTGAATCTGGAGGTTGGCACCGACGATAGCGCGAAGCTCAATTTTGACTGTTTTCTGGACAGTGAGAAGTTCGGTTACCGGATTCCGCAGGTTGGCGAGCAAGTCTTTGTTCTGAACTATCCGGAAGCGCTGGGGCAGTACAGCGGCGGGGCGCGCTTCAGCACGGCGGATCTTGCCACGCTGGTGCCGTCGAAGGAGCTGCTCTCTGCATCTGCGGCGCGTTACGGGCGTGTGCTCGCGGCAGCGGTCAAACCGAAGGAGATTGAGGTCAAAAAGCGGGCGTATACCGCCCGTGTCCTAAAGCGTCAGCTGAACCACGAGATGAAGGGCGAGTATATGGTCTACACCTGGAAGCCCGATCGGGAGACGCTGGAGACGCTCTTCCGGAGTCTCGCGGCCGAGATGCGGGAGGACAAAGACTTTGCCGACTGGTATAACAGGCGGCAGGAGGCGGGCAAGGAGCTTGCCACGGTACTCGGCATGGGACGGGGCAGGGCAGCCGACTTTTCGAATGTCGCCGACTATGTCGAGAAGCACGCGGCGGATTGGGCGGAGACGCTGGAAAAGCGGAACCTGCGCTGGAAGCTTGTGATGAAGGGGCGGGAAGTTGCGGCCATACGCGTGATCGACAACGGCGAGAGACCGCTCTTTTGCTATGAGCGGGATCAGGTCGGCGATACGCTCTACCACGGCATCGGCGGCGATTGGTTTCCGGGGACCTTCGCCGAAGAGCGCAGCAAAAAAGAGAACAGCTATGAGGGGCGGGTCATCGGGCGCCTCGCGATGTTCGACGATGCCTGGCTCTGGGGCTTCCGGCTGTACTACAGCAAGGTGCCGCTGGACGGAAAGCCCTCGGTGCTCGGACTGCCAAACGGCAGTTATCGCTACACTTACTTTGATGCGGACCGGCCTGACCAAAAGTATACGTTTGAGGTCAAGGAGAAGTGGGGGCGCTCCGTCTACGAGCTTGACGACGGCTACGACAAATTCACGTTGACGGCGACGCAGAAAGGCAGCGCCGAGAAGCCGACAGGCCGGGAAGTGGATATCAGTGACGAACTGTCGGGCAGCTGCGGCAAGAGTCTGCCGCAGGAGAAGTTTTCGGACATCATCGAGAAACTCTGAGCGGTGAGGGAAAAGCGGGGCGAAGCTGCGCCTTTTCGGAGAAACAGGCGGGATTTGTAGAAATAACTGAAAAGCAAGGTCCGAAAGAGACGGAAAGATTGAAGTTTAATACAACGAATGTTAAGATAACAGAGAAAGTCCTGACAACATTGCCAGAGATTTTGCGCAAGGCGTCTGTGTCGTTTGGGCACAGGCGCCTTTTTGCACGCAACAGGGGAACAGAAGGGCTCGGATTGAAAAAAGGGGGAAGTGAGCATGGGCAGATGCAGGCATTGCGGCAGCGAAACGGGGGAAGGGGAGCTCTTTTGCGCGAACTGCGGTGCGAGACTCGAGGAAGAGAACCCGGAGACGGGGGCGGCGGCAGAAACGGAAGAGGCGGAACAGGAGCAGGCTACAGAGCCTGTCGCGAGAGAGGCGGCTGCGTCGAAAGCGCCGGTTCAGGAGGAAGCTGCAGCGGAGAAAAAGGACGCGTCGGCGCACAGGGAAACGGCGGAATCTGCCGCGGGAGACAGGACTTCGGGGGCGGAGACCGCGGAGGGTGCAGCGGAGGAAGGCAGTGCGGGAAAGAAGAAAAAAATCGGTTCCGCCGCACTCATTGCCCTCGCCGTACTGGGACTGGCAATCGGTTTTGGCGCGCGCACCGTGTCGCGGAACCTCGGATCGCCCGGGGGGCGCTTTCTTGCCAAACAGTTCCGTGCGCTTTCCAAGGAGGCCGAGGTGTTAAACGGGGCGGAGCAAGTCTTTGAGAACGGCTTCTCGAGCGATTTTCTGCTCACCGCGAAGCTCAGCGAGAGCCGCATGATTGCACTCTCTCGGAGCGGCATACTCTCGGAGAGCGGCATGCGTATTTTACGCGACGGCATACGCGCGCGCTTCTATCTCGGGAAAAAGTTCGAGAAGGCCGTGCTCAACCTGGAATTTGCGAGCGGGGAGAACCCGGTGCTGAATGCGGACTGCTTTATCGATCCGGATCGCCTCGGGTTTAAGATTCCGCAGCAGAGCGAGAAGGTCTATGTGACGCGCTATCCGGAGGTTCTGAAGGAGATGGGCAGCGATGCGCGTATCAGCACTGCTCTCTTTGCGGAGTTGCGCTTCCCGAAGGAGCTCGGCAGGGCTTCTGCGAAGCGTTACGGAAAACTCTTGGCGGATGCAATTACCCGCAACAATTTGGAGGTCGAAAAGCGAAGCTATCGCTCGCACGTCTTAAAGCCCGGATTAAAGCACTCGCTCGACAAGGACTATACCGTGTACAGCTGGGAGCCGCAAGCGGCGGAACTGGAGCGCCTCTTCCGGAACATTGCGGATGCCATGGAGAAGGACAGCGAACTTGCGGCCTGGTTTGACCGGCGGCAGGAAATCGGCGAGCAGTTTGCACAGGCCATGGGAGTGTCGCAGGGACAAGGCGCCAAGTTCTCCGACCTCGCGGATACGCTTCGAGACAATGCGGAAACGTATGCCGAGAATCTGGAGGAGCGCAAGTTTGCCTGGAGGCTTGTGACGGAGGGAGAGGAAGTCCGCGCGATTCTGCTGCAGCTCGACGGGGGAGATACCACGCTCCTTTGCTATGAGCGCGATACGGATAAAGACAAGCTGTACCGCGGACTCTCTCTGCCGGGATTTGTGCTGACCGAGAAGCGGGACCGCGAGAAGAGCGGCTACTACGGCACCGTGGCAGGGCGCGTTTATTGGGATTACGATACGAAGGAGTTTGCGCTGAAGTACAACAACCTGGACTTTAAGAAAGGGAGTGTGCTCGGCCTGCCCTGCGGAAAGTACCGCCTGAATGTGAACGACGGCGGTTCGGCGGCAGAGCTTAAGTTCGAGGTGAGAGATGAAGGCGGTTTCTCGTACTATGAGCTGAAGAACGATTACGGCAGCTTCACGTTGAAAGCTTCGAAGTCCGGAAGTGCAACCCTTCCGGAGGGGGAGGAAGTGAATATCGACGATGAACTGCTGGACGGCAATGAGCCGCAGCGTAGGATTTCGGATTTTATCAGTGAGCTCTGAGAAGAAACGGGGGAAAAAGATGTACTGCAGGTATTGCGGGGCCGAGTTAAAGCCCGAGGCAAAGTTTTGTACGAGTTGCGGCATGAAGATACAGCCTTTCGGTAAGGCGGAGGAAGCAAAAGCGGAACAGCCGAAGACAGAGCAGACAGGCGTCGCGGCCGGAGCGGCGGCGGACGTAAATGCGGAGGCGGCGAAAGTGGCGGCACCCAAGGCGGAACAGCCTGAGCCCGCTGCGAAAATGCCGCCGGAAGAGAAAAAGCCGGAGGGCGGAAAGTCGAAAAAGGGCTTGCTCCTCATTCCCCTCTTCTTATTGCTCGCGGGGCTCGGCGTGGGTGTCGGCATTTTCATCGGTTCCCGGCAGGGCGGCGGCAAAGAGAGTGATCCCTTCGCAAAGCGCGAGACTCGGGAGAGCAGCGAGACGAGCGCGGAGGGAAGCGGTGAGAGCACTGCGGCGGCGGATGCGTCCGAGAGCGGTGCGGACGGTGACGGCGAGGCTGCCGAGCGGGAAGAGAAATTTGTTCTCGCGGATGAAAACACGGAGCTCGGCGCCCTGCAGCGCAGCATTGCAACTTTAAACAGCGAAGCGGCTGCGGGACAGCGCATTGCGATCAATGAGATCAAGCACAGTGTGGGCGTGCGGAATCCGGGAGAAAGCTGGAACTCGGATGTCTTCTACACCCTCGAGGGCTATGAGAACCGCCCGGGCTATGTGAATAAGAACCTCTGCCGCCTCGAGCAAAAACAGCTCATCAATGCGGACACGGGAAATCTCATCGATTACACGGTATACATCAACCCGAACGACGGCGTTGCGAATAAAATCGTCGCAATCGAATATCTGGTCAGCGGAGGGTTACAGGTCACGGAGTATTACTATGACGCGAACCGCATGCCGCGCTTTGTCTACCAGTATCTCATCGACAACTATGTCGCGGGCTACGCGGTGCCGGACAAGGCCGGTGAACGCTTCCTTTTCGGCAGCGATACCCTGCTCACCTGGCGCGCGGTTCGGGACGGCGGCTTTAAGTGGAACTGCGCGGCAAACGCAAGCGAGGCAGAGCGTCTCCGAAAGTCCTGGCCCGCCAATACGATATTCCTCTATCAGAACGAAAATGCGGATATGCGGCGCGCCTTCGACGAGCGGGAATCCATCATGCTGAATGCCGCGTACAATACCTATGAGACCGTCATGAATGCGCAGAACCTGACGGGCATCAGCGGCTATGCCTATGACGAGCAAGGGCAGGGCGTTGAAAATGCGCGGGTCCTGCTGTATCGCAGCGAGGACAGAAAGCTGCTCTATGAGGGCAAGACCGATGCGGACGGTCGCTACCGCATTGTGGTTCCGGGCGAAAGCAGACAGTACGAACTTCGCCTTGTGAAGGCACCCTACCGGTCCTGTGAGATCTATGGCATCAACGTGGACAGCGAGCAGCTCGCGGCCTATCAGACACCGGTTTACTTCTTGCCGCGCGGCGGCGCTGCGACCGACTACCGCCTGCGTCTCGGCGATGCGCTCCACTACAACGAGAGCGGTAGCGGCATGCGCACCGTGTTTGCCTCGGTCATCAATGTGCGCGCGGGCATCAACAACCGCACGGGGCGCATTGTAAGCACGGCGCAGACGGACGGCTCCGGTGTCGCGAGTGTGAAGCTCCGCCCGGGTGTCTACACCGTTGAGCTCGTTGCGGACGGCTATGAGACGGTCTATGACACCCTGGTTGCGCGAAGCGACGGTGAGACCGAGAGAGAGTTCTTTGCGGCGCCGACTGTGGGCTCGGGGCAGGTCTCGATAGTTCTGACTTGGGGCGCGGTTCCCGCGGACCTCGACTCTCACCTCTTCACGCAGCGCGGCGCGGAAAGTTCACACGTCTGGTTCGGCGGCAAGGTGGATAGCTTCGGGAACGATCTTGACGTGGACGATGTGAGCTCCTACGGCCCGGAGACCGTGACCATCAAGCAGTTCTCCGCGCAGGATTACTACAAGTACTGCGTCGTGGACTTTACGAACAGTGTGTACAACAACTTCCAGAGCTACGAGCTCTCGAATTCGGGGGCAACCGTTCAGGTCTACACGGATCAGGGACTCGCTGCGACCTACCACGTGCCGACCAACCGCCCGGGTGTGGTCTGGGAGATTTTTGAAATCCGCAACGGCAGAATTACGCCAATCCAACGCTACTACAATTATGCGAGCACGCAGGACTGGTGGATGCACGATTGAGTGCCCATTTCCTTCCTTGCATTTTTACGGGCACAAAGGTAGAATGAAATAGAAAATATCAGTTTGGTTCCGCAGCAGATACAGGAGGATAAAAGCCATGGTTAAAGTTGCGATTAACGGATTTGGACGTATCGGACGCCTTGCGTTCCGCCAGATGTTTGAGACGGAGGGCTATGAGGTTGTTGCGATCAACGATCTCACGAAGCCGGAGATGCTGGCGCACTTGCTGAAGTATGATACTTCGCAGGGCAGCTTCCTCGGAAAGTACGGCGAGGGCAAGCACACGGTCGAGGCGGGTGAGGATTCCATCACCGTTGACGGCAAGAAGATTACGATTTACAAGGAAGCGGACGCAAAGAACCTTCCGTGGAAGGCTCTGGATGTCGATGTCGTCCTTGAGTGCACCGGTTTCTACACCTCGAAGGAGAAGGCTTCGGCTCACCTTGAGGCAGGCGCAAAGAAGGTTGTCATTTCCGCACCGGCAGGCAACGATCTGCCGACCATCGTGTACAACGTCAACGAGAAGACGCTGACCAAGGAGGACAAGATCATCTCCGCAGCTTCCTGCACCACGAACTGCCTCGCACCGATGGCAAAGGCTCTGAACGACTACGCGCCGATTCAGTCCGGCATCATGAGCACCATTCACGCTTACACCGGCGATCAGATGATTCTCGACGGCCCGCAGAGAAAGGGCGATCTCAGAAGATCGAGAGCAGGCGCTGCGAACATTGTCCCGAACTCCACCGGCGCTGCGAAGGCAATCGGCCTGGTTATTCCGGAGCTGAACGGCAAGCTCATCGGTTCCGCACAGCGTGTCCCGGTCACGACCGGTTCCACGACCATTCTGGTCGCGGTTGTCGCGAAGGATGAGGTCACGAAGGAAGAGATCAACGCGGCAATGAAGGCGGCGGCAAACGAGTCCTTCGGCTACAACACGGATGAGATTGTCTCCTCCGATGTCATCGGCATGCGCTACGGCTCCCTCTTCGATGCAACCCAGACCATGGTCAGCAAGATCGCGGACGGCTGCTATCAGGTTCAGGTTGTCTCTTGGTATGACAACGAGAACTCCTACACGAGCCAGATGGTTCGCACGATTAAGTACTTCGCAGAGCTGTAAGCATCTGCTTTTGCAAGGCGACTCTCGCGGGTCCGGTCTTTGGACCGGGCCCGCTTTTTTATGACTTAGACGGAGGAAAAGCATGTTAAACAAGAAGACCGTAGACGATCTCAAAGACTTAAAGGGCAAAAAAGTACTGGTGCGCTGCGACTTTAACGTTCCGCTGAAGGACGGCGTAATTCAGAACTTTAACCGCATCGACGGCGCGCTGCCGACCATCAAGAAGCTCCTCGATCAGGGCGCAAAGGTGATTCTCTGCTCCCATCTCGGCAAGCCGAAGGGCGAGCCGCTGCCGGAGATGAGCCTTGCCCCGGTGGCACCGGCACTTTCCGAGCGCCTCGGGGTCCCGGTCAAGTTTATCTCGGATCCGGTCGTGACCGGCGAAGAGACCCGGAAGGCAGCTGCGGACTTAAAGGACGGCGAGGTGCTGCTCCTTGAAAATACGCGCTACCGCGTCGAGGAGACCAAGTACGGCAAGGATGAGGCAGCCGAGAAGTACGCGGAAGAGCTCGCGGCGCTCTGCGACGACGGCATTTTTGTCGATGACGCCTTCGGCACCGCACACCGCGCACACTGCTCGAATGTCGGCGTCACGAAGCACTGCAAGGAGAACGTGGTCGGCTACCTCATGGAGAAGGAGATTCGCTTCCTCGGTCAGGCGGTCGAGAACCCGGTGCGCCCCTTTGTCGCGATTCTCGGCGGCGCGAAGGTCTCGGATAAGCTGAACGTCATCAATAACCTCCTCGACAAGGTGGATACGCTGATCATCGGCGGCGGCATGGCATATACCTTCTTAAAGGCAGAGGGACAGAGCATAGGCAACTCGCTCTGCGAAGAGGATAAGCTCTCTTACTGCCTCGACATGCTGAAGAAGGCGGAGGAGAAGGGCGTTAAGCTCCTGCTTCCGGTGGACCATGTTGCGGCGGAAAAGTTTGCTGCCGATGCACCGCACAAGGTGGTGGATGAGATCCCGGAGGGCTATATGGGCCTCGACATCGGACCGAAGAGCATTGCGCGCTTTACCGAGGCGCTGCAGGGCGCAAAGACCGTGGTCTGGAACGGCCCGATGGGCGTCTTCGAGTTTGAGGCATTTGCGGCGGGTACCCTGGCTGTCTGCAAGGCAGTCGCGGAGCTGAAAGATGCGACGACCGTGGTCGGCGGCGGCGATTCCGTGAACGCGGTGAAGCGCCTCGGCTTCGCGGATCGCATGACGCACATCTCGACCGGCGGCGGCGCTTCCCTCGAGTTCCTGGAGGGCAAGGAGCTCCCGGGTGTCGCGGCGGCGGATAACAAGGACTGAAGGAGCGAGAGATGAGAAGAAAGATTATTGCGGGAAACTGGAAGATGAACATGACGCCGACCGAGGCGAAGGCACTGGCGACCACGCTGGCGCCGCTGGTTAAGAACCCGGAGGTGGACGTGGTCTACTGCGTGCCCTTTATCGACATCTTCCCGGTCAAGGAAGTGATTGCGGGTACGGCGGTGCACCTCGGCGCAGAGAATGTCTATTTTGAGGAGAAGGGCGCCTTCACCGGCGAGACCTCTCCGGCCATGTTAAAGGACGCAGGTGTCGAGTATGTGATTATCGGCCACTCCGAGCGGAGAGAGTACTTCCACGAGACCGATGAGATCATCAACAAGAAACTCTTAAAGCTCCTCGAGCACCAGTTTAAGCCGATTCTCTGCTGCGGCGAGAGCCTTGCGCAGCGTGAGGCGGGTGTCACGATGGACTTCATCCGGATGCAGTTAAAGCTCGCGTTTCAGGGCGTCAGCGCTTCGGATGCGGCAAAGGTCACGATTGCCTATGAGCCGATTTGGGCCATCGGCACCGGTAAGACCGCAACCGTCGCACAGGCAGAGGAAGTGTGCCGCGGCATCCGTGAGACCGTGAAGGAGCTCTACGGCGAGAAGGTTGCGGAGGAGATGCGCATTCAGTACGGCGGCTCCATGAACGAGAAGAACTGCAAGGAGTTGCTTGCGGAGCCGGACATCGACGGCGGCCTGATCGGCGGCGCGTCCTTAAAGCCGGAATTCGGAAAGATTGTAAATTACAAGGCACTCTGAGCCTTTTGGTGGGCTTCATACAGAGGGCGGCATCGCTTCGGCGGTGCCGCCCTTTTTTTGTCGGAAAACAAGCTGCTGTCTTGTATTCGAAGCGGTAAGGCATAAGAGAAAGGAATCGGAAGGAGAGCCGCGCGTCCGGTAGGGGAGATAAGGCGCGGCAAAGTATGTTGACAGGGACAGAGTAACGGTGTATTATTC
>CAJPKN010000034.1 GCA_905370385.1 Stomatobaculum longum | reverse complement strand
TAGAGAGCGGTGTGAAGAACATTGTCTGCACCCAGCCCTTCGGCTGCCTCCCGAACCACGTGGTCGGCAAGGGCGTAATCAAACAGCTTCGCGCCTCCTACCCGGACGCAAACATCATTGCGGTCGACTACGACCCGGGCGCATCCGAGGTAAACCAGTTAAACCGCATCAAACTCATGCTCGCCATGGCGCAGAAGAACCTGCGCGGCGAATCCTGTGCGCTTCCCGAAGATAACGAAGCGCAGAGCTCCTGCGGTTGCGGTTGCGGAAGCCATGGCAGCGGTCACAGCCACGGCAGCGGTTCCTGCGGTTGCTCGCACTGCGGCTAAAGAGCCTCCCGCAAAACAAAGAGAGCGCTGACTTACTGTAACGATTACATCATAAAAAGACCCCGAAGCTAAGGCTTCGGGGTCTTTTTTGATACAATACACACACGCTCAACGCACACGCAGGCGTGTTGCTTTGTGTCATTCCTGTATCTCTCTCCGCCTGCCTTCAACTCACTGCAGGCCGTTGATCGTAATCTCACCGAGTTCGCTGCGAAGCAAGAGGCGCTTGCCGCTGTTTGCGCGCTGCAAAAGCTTAGTGCCGCCGGCAGCTCCGTTCAGGTACACGCTACCGAGTTCGGTGCGCGCTAAAATGTCAAAGTCCGCAAGCGGCTCCGCGAGTGTTACGCTCAAATTCGAGAGTTCCGCATCCGCCTTGAACTCTGTTGTCCGGAGCGCGTCCGCGCGGAGTGAGCCTGCACTCAGGGTGAGCAACGCGCGCTCCGCGCCCACATTCTGTAGGGTCACATCGCCGAGTGCCAGGTTTGCCGTTAAGCGCTCCGCACTGACTCCGTTGAGGCTTAAATTGCCCGAACCGAGCTGTATGTTCAGCTGCCCGAGCGCGGTGCCGCGCGGCACCGCAATCCGGAGTACCTTGCCCTCCGCGCCGCTCTCCTTCACATAGAGGGTCTCATTCTCTCTGTCCTCAAGCTGTAAGGGCGTGCTGCCGTCGTAGTCTAAGTGGAAGTTCCGGTCTATGCTCTCCGAGAGCTCCAGGCTCAGGCTGTCGCCCTCTACCGTGAGGCTCCGGAAGCTCCGCGTAAGCGTGCCGCGATTCACCGCGACCGCCTGCGTCTCCGCGGCAGTGCTCTCCAGAGCCGCGGTCTCGGCCGCAGCCTCCGACTCTCCTTCCGCTGCCGCGAGCGTCTCGCCCTCGGCATTTGCAGCGCCCTCAGCAAGCGTCTCTCCATCGGCGAGGGACTCACCCGCCGCATTCGTTTCGCCTTCACCGTTGCTTTCCTCGGAACTCACCGCGCCCTCGCTCTCTGCGGCGCCGCTCTCTTCACTGCTCTCCTCCGCCGCCGCACTGCTCGCATTGCTGTCGCTTGCGCGAAGCTCCGCGTCCGTACTCGTCTCCGTCACACTCTCCGGACGCGAAAAACGCTCCACGACGGACGAGCAAGCTCCGAGCAACAGTACGCTTCCGCCCAGCGCCGCAAGCAACACACAAAGTCTTTTTTTCATCTTAGCCCTCCTAATTACAGCCGATTCCGGCAGGTCTTCTCCCATGATTCAGTATGCCGAAAAAGAGGGCATATGTCAATTGACAGGAATAAGTAGCTGTTCTATACTCAGGACATGAATAGAAAATATCTCTCACCGAAAATTCGCAGTGCACATTTTGAGACAGAACGCGAATCGATTTTCATCGGCCTTGTTCGCGGTCTGTTCCCGACTCTCAGCATGCTGGCTATTAGCAAATTGTCCAAAAACAGCGTATTGGGCGACATCGTATCGATTGCCTACGCGGTGTATACCCTGCGCTTATTATGGCAAAACCGTCACGCCGAAGATCCGACGGGCGAAGTTACCTTACAGATAGGTCGTGACATCCGCAAAGTTTTCCGCTTCTGATATTCCGCTCGCCAAAGCTTAACCGAACAAAAAGACACAGCCGAGTTGGTTGTGTCTTTTTGTGATGCCTTCTCCGGCTATTCCGCTGTCGCAAGCGCTCTGTCTGTTCCTGATAAGTCAGAAACGGTATGCAATACAAGTCGCTCGACAATAAAACCCCGCCGGGGGTAAGCCTCGGCGGGGGGTAAGTAGAATCGATTAGAGGGAAAGCACATCCGCAAACGCCTGGATTGCGGTCTGCGCCTGACCGAAGTCTCTCATCTGCTGGTCAATGCCCAGCTTGATGTGCGGGATACCCGCATCGTCGAGAGCCTTCTTAAGGTACGGATACTCCATCTCCTCCGGATCGCAGAACTGCTGCATGAAGAGCACCAGACCCTGCGCGCCGCTGTTCTTCACGAGGTCGGCAACGAACTCGCCGCGGCGGTTCTTTGCGGACTGCGGATCGTAGAGCAGAATATCGTGGTCGCGGTTTGCGAACTGCACTGCGAGGTCTCTCATCGGGTCGTCCGTCTCCGGCGCATCCGTCTTGAAGAAACGGCTCTCGTGTGCCACATCGTCCGCTGCGATCGCAATGTGGTTGTCCTCGAAGATCTGGAGGAGCTTCGGGTTGTCGCAGATAATACCGCTGGTCACAACCTTGCTGCCGGTCCACTTCGCTGCCGGGAGCTTCTCAAGCTCTGCGTTCAGCTCCTCGATGAGCGGGACATACTCGCTCTTCGCGGTAAACCAAGCGGACTTCAGGACATACATTCTCTTGACCGGCGTAATCACGTCGCAGTGCTCGTTTGCGAGCTCCACGAAGCGGCGCGCCGCACGGCGATAGCGATTGTAGAGCTTAATGCTCGCCTGGAGTGCCTCCGGCGTAATTGCCTTCGATGCAATCTTCTCAAGCTGGCGCTTAACCTCGTGATACTGATCCATCGTGAACTGCAGGCCCCACTCCTCGAAACGGTTCTGCGGGTGTGCCAGGAAGATGGTCGGCATCTTGTGACCCATTGCGACACGGATGTTCTGAGACATCGGGCGCAGCGTATCACATACGGTCGGTGTGATTACACCGTCCAACTCATCGAGGGTGCCGTTCAACAGCATCTCAAGTCCGAGCTGTGCAATCGTGCAATAGAAAGTTGCGCAGTACTCCTTCGCCATGCTGATGGTCTGGTCGTTTGCACCCCAGATGCCCATCGGCACCATGCCTGCCGCATCGACAAGCTCTTCCGGCGCGTAGTAAGGAAGCACGCCAATGACCTTCTTGCCCTCTGCCTTATACTTCTTCAGCTGCGCCTTCGGATGTCCGGAAATCGACGCAAACTTCTCTAATAATGCCTCGATGCTCATGCCTTACGCCTCCTTTGTCCCGTTGTTCAGATCGTTTGCTTCCATTGCTTCCATGAGACCCTGGACTCTGGTCTCGTACTGTGCCGCGTTGAAGTTACGCGGATCAGCCTGGTCGCCGTCAAAGCCTGCGGTCGGAACACCGAGGTCCTTCGTAAAGCGTCTCTGCATCTCTGCCATATAGCCGGACCACGGCTTGCAGGAGCGGTTGTAGTGCACCAGAACACCGTCGACCTTGTTGTCGCGGCAGATGCCCTCTCGCCATGCCACGCCCTGCTCAATGCAGACCGAGTTCGGTGCCTTGTAGTACGCCTTTGCCATGCCGTCAAGGTCCTTGTAGACAAAGCCGAATGCCGGCGCGTACACGACTGCCGTGACGTTGATGCCGTTCTCCTTCAGCGGCTTGAAGAGCTGCGGAAGCTTCGGCCAGCACGGAATACCCTCGAACATGATGCGCTTCTTCTCCGGGAACGGAAGCGTCGTGGTGCCGTTCTTTACATTCTCTGCGAGGTCGATTGCAAGCTGCTCGAATGCCTCTGCGGTCTCGACCTTACCGCGTGCGGTAACGATATCCGCCATGTGGTTAAAGAGGTCAAAGCCCGACATCGGAGCCGGCTTGTACTGCAGGAAGTCACAGACCTTGAGCCATGCGGATGCGGAACGGTTTGCGTTCGCACATGCCTGCTCAAACTTCTTCTCATCGAACTTCTTGCCGGAAATCTGCTCCAGCTGCTTGATTGCCGCATCGAACTGTGCGCGCACGTATCTGACCTTGGAATCATCGACCTCGACATCGTTGTTGTACGGGATGTCGATCATGATGAGCGGGATGTTGTGGATGCGGGCAATGTTCTCATACCACTTCGTCATGCAGTTGCAAATGTTGTTGCAGCAGAGAACAAAGTCGGGCATCGGCATCAGGTTCTGACGGATCGGCTTCAATGCCTTTAAGCGCATTTCCTTCTCCGGGCCGTCCGGGAGAGCCTCGATGTCGTTGATGTTCACCAGCTCCTCAAACGGAGTCTGGGTCTTCGGATCCTTCTTCGGCTTGCCGGTCTCGGGATCGATGACCACATTGCCGTTCTCGTCCTTTAACGGCTTGCCGCTCGCCGGGTTGATGATGAACTCACCCGTCGCCGGATCAAACTTTCTGCCGACACGGAAACCCTCTGCGTATGCGAGGCTGATACGGGTATAACCGCAGATATCGTTGTCATAACCCATATCCTCCGCCGCCTGACAGAGCATTTCGCCGTCGCGGTTTGCCGCGATGCCTGCTGCCTGGTTCTCCGGATAGACAACCTTCAAGTCAAATGCCTCTGCGAGCTCGCAGGGGAACTTCGAAGAAGACCAGCCCACCGGCTCGCCGCGCTTCTTTGCCTCTCTCGCCTGCTCGTAGACCTCGTCCACGACTTTTCTCAGCGCAAGAACGCCGGGGCTCACTTTCTGCTTCGCCGGCTTCTTCGCTTCCGTGTTCTTTACTTCTTCTGCCATTTCAATCGCCTCTTTTCTAATAAAAGCTTATGCCTTTGCGTGCTTTAACGCACCCTGATATGCAAACAGCGCCGCGCCGAGCGCACCGTTGTACTGCGTGAGCGGGGAAGTCTTGATTTCGCAGCTCAGCTGCTCTTCCAGCGCAAGCACCAGACCGTGGTTCTGCGCAACGCCGCCCGTCATAACAACGTCCGGCACGAGACCCACGCGGTGTGCAAGTCCTGCGACTCTGCCCGCAATCGCTCTGTGAATGCCCGCAATGATGTCCCGCTTGTCGGTGCCCTGCGCGAGCTGGCTGATAACCTCACTCTCCGCAAAGACCGTGCAGGTGGAACTGATACCGATGCGCTTCGTGGACTCTGCCGAGAGCTTCTCGAGATCCTCAATGTTGACCTCAAGAACCCGCGCCATGACATCCAGGAAGCGTCCCGTTCCCGCCGCGCACTTGTCATTCATCTGGAAGTTGACCATGGCGCCGTTTTCGATCTTTAAGACCTTAACGTCCTGGCCGCCGATGTCGATGACCGTGTGCACCTTCGGGAAGAGGAAGTATGCGCCTCTCGCGTGGCAGGAGAGCTCACTCATCTGCTTGTCCGCAATGCCCTCAAGGGAATTGCGGCCGTAGCCGGTTGCGAGCGTGTAGTCCATCTCCTCGCGCGTCTTGCCTGCATTCTTCAGAACCTCCTCGATGGCGCGCTGGGGACCGGATGTACCGGTCCCCACGCTCACCAAGGATTTCGATACGATTTCCTTGCCGTCCTTTAACATGATGCACTTGGAGGCAGTGGAACCGACGTCAATACCCAGCGTGTAAATTGCCATAAAAACCTAACCTTCTAAACTTCTTCGTGATTGAGAATTAAGCCTTTGCTCCCGCGGTCTTCGCGTTCTGGCCGTTCTCGTCATAGTCCTTGATAATTCTCGGGAGAATCATCTGGTGAACCGGGCAAATGGACTTCGGATTCTGGTAAGCAGCATCCGCAAATGCCACGACGTAATTTCTGAGCTTCGGCATATCGACAATCTCGTCAACCAGGCCTGCCTTCGCGCAGTAAGCCGGGGTCGAGGTGTCGATGTAGTGCTGAATCAGCTCGTTCATCTTGTCGATGGTGCCCTGGAGGTCCTTGCCGGAATCCTGATCCTTCACGAGGCGGCGGCTGTACATTGCGCCTGCAGCGGTCTTGCCGTACATGACGTTGATCTCGGTTGCAGCCGTACCGATCGAGAAGACGTTGTTGTCATTGCCCTGCGGGCCGCCGAGCACGTAGTGCGCCGCTGCGGTACCCTTGCGGAGCGTAATCTCGAACATCGGGAGCTTCGTGGACTGAATCGAGTAGATCAAGCTCTGGCCGAGACCAAGCAGCTCTGCCTTCTCCGCCTCGTTGTCGACATCGATACCGGTCGTATCCTGCACCCAGAGGATCGGGAGACGGTCGCGGCCGCAGAGGGTCACGAACTCGTTCATCTTGATCAGGCCCTGACGATAGAGCTTACCGCCCATACCCATAGCGCCCTTGCCTCTGTACTCCGGATAGTTCGGGTAGCCCTGCATTGCGAGCACGCCCTGACGGTTTGCGACGACACCGACCGGAAGGCCGTTGACCTTCGCGATACCGGTGATCATCTCCGGGCCGTAGTCCTTCTTGTACTCCATGAACTCGCCGCCGTCGATGAGCGCCTTCAGAACATTGTACATGTCATAGGTGCGGCGGGTGTTGCGCGGCACGATGTCATAGAGCTCTTCGCCCTGAATTGCCGGTGCCTTCGGCGTATCGACCCGGAAGAACTCCGGATTGAATGCCGGCATGTAGTCCATGTACTTCTTGATGGAATCCAGAACACCGAACTCCTCGGCATAGACCTCACGGAAGAAACCGGTCACATTGTAGTGGATGGAGACGGAGCCCGGCGGGTCGTTCTTCATCTTTCTGGTCGCATCGATCATGCCCTGTGCACCCTCGAGGTCCACGTACGGCTTGGAATCCATACCGCCGACAATGCCTGCGCCGCCGACTGCCATGTTTGCCTTCTCGTGCGCAATCAGAACGGTCGGGGAAATTGCGTGATAGCCGCCGCCTGCCGGGTTCGTGCCGTAGATACCGACAATGACCGGAACACCGAGCTGGTTGAGCTCAGAGTTGCGGTAGAAGGGCGTGCCGCCGCCTCTGCGGTTCGGGTAAACCTTCTCCTGCTCGTCGAGCTTAACGCCGGAGCAGTTCAGGATGTAGACCAGCGGAATGCCGAGCATCTTCGCCGTGTCGGAGCCGCGGAGCAGGTTGTCTGCCTGGCCGGGAACCCAAGCGCCCGCCATCTTCTTGTTGTCGGATGCGATGATCACAGCCCACTTGCCGTTGATGCGACCAAGGCCCTTGACAATACCGGTGGAGACGATACCGATCTTCTCCTCTGCATTGTCCTCCGGGTTGTAGAGCGTGTTGATCGGGCAGAAGGTACCCTCGTCAACGAGCTGGTTGATTCTCTCGAGCGCCGTGTACTGGCCCTTCGCGTGAATCTTGTCATCCGGCGTACCCGCAGAGAGAAGCTTCTCTGCGCGTGCGTGGATGTCCTGCTCGACTTCCTTTAACTCTTTCACGTTCTCCGGATTCGGTTTTGCAGCCGGCACGTTCAGAACCTGCATGTTCTGGAAGTAGCGCGGCATGGTGTAATTACTCATGTAAATCTCTCCTTAAAAGTGAGTTGACTGGTGGCTGGAATCTTTGCTTACTGCTTCGGAACCTTGATGAATGCCTGACCCGGATCGATCTCCTCGCGGATCAGCTTGATGATCTCCGGGCTCGGTCCTTCCATGAGCTTTGCTCTGGAGACATCGACATCAAAGCCCGTGTTCTCCTTGACCATCTCCGGGCTGGAGAAGGGATAGTAGTATGCGAGATACATTCTCTTGGTCTCATCATCGAACTTCATGATGCCGAGATCCGTAACGACCATCTGCGGGCCTCTGTTGCCCGGAAGACCGGCTCTCTCTCTGCCGCCGGGGCCGTCCATCCAGCCCGGGCTCGTGACATAGTCGATCTTGTCCATGAATCTTCTCTTCTGGTGCTGCATCATGATGACCGTGTTGCAGTAGGTCGCGATGCCGTTTGCACCGCCGGAGCCCGTGAAACGGGTCTTCGGATTGTTGTAATCGCCGATGCAGGTCGAGTTTACGTTGCCGTAGGGATCGATCTGTGCGCCGCCGATGAACGCAATCAGGCGCTCCTCGTTGTGCAGCCACTCATTTGCCTCAAAACCGACAAAGCGGATGTTCGGCCACTGCACCGCGCAGTGTGCCATGAAGCGAAGATCACCGACCGAACGCGGCACCTCAACCGGATCGCAATCCATGAGACCGCTCTCAACGATCGGATGGCAGGACGGGCAAACCACGCGCTTCGCAAGGGAAGCGCCGATGAGCGGAAGTCCGGTTCCGACGATGACAATCTGATTCTCCTGAATATTCTTTGCAATGGCGTAAGCCTGCATCTCCTGCTTGGTATAATTCGTGTAATCAGCCATGTCTCTCTCCCCTCCTTTATCGCTTCGCGTAACCGAGTCCCGGAATGACCTTCAGGCTTGCGAGATGCGCGCCGCCGATCTTGTCGAGAACATCGTTGTTGTCCTTGCAGCTGTAAACCCACTTGTCCAGATAATCGCGGAAGGTCTCCGGGTTGACCGGTGCCGTGTACGGCAGGCCCTTCTTCTCAGCCTTCTCCTTCTCCTTTGCGATCTGGCGCTCTGCGTCTTCCTTATCCTGGTACTTGGAAGCCTTGTCGTACTCCTTCAGTGCCTTGTCGTCGCAGTCATAGTAGTTGTAAACCTGGGACGGCCAAGCGCCGAACGGCACGTGCACAACCGCGTTGACGCACTCGCCGAACACCTTGTTCTGGGAGGTCTCGCGGCGGATGTACTCATCGCTCACAAGCTCCTCGCAGGTCACAATGACCTTTCTCGCCGCAACTGCGATGTCGACATCGTGGAACTCGTCGCCCTCGATCACGCAGGTGCCGTCCGGGGATGCCTTCTGCACATGGATGATAGCGGTGTCAAGCTGCGGGGTCGGAACCGCGACAACCTTCTCGCCCGGGTTGAAGGGATTCTCGACATAAGCGAACTTTAAGTTGGTCAGCTTGTCGAGGGTCTGTCTCTTCTCCTCGGAGATACCCCAGAAATCCACCAGACCGGAGCCCTGCATGAGGCGCACCGGAAGGTACGGAAGTCCAAGGGAAGCAGCATGAAGCTGAAGCATGAGAACGTCCTGCGAGTAATCCTCGTAGGTCAGCGTGCCCGCCTCGATTGCAGCGCGGAAGCGGCGGGACACGTTCGTGTAGCCGGAGTTCGCGGTGTAGCAGTTGATGTATGCCTTGACGCGGCCCTCGCCGATCATCATATCCCAGTCACCGCCCGCCGGGCCTGCCCAAACAGTAAAATCGGTCTGTCCCTGACGAAGGATCTCGAAAACAGCCGCATAGGGCTTCCGGTTCGTCGTAAATCCGCCGAAGCAAATCGCATCTCCGCTCTCGACATACTTTGCAACAGCATCATGTAAACTCATTACTTTATTCAAGGTAATGTCCTCCTTTCTCGAAACACCAAAACGATTTTGTTCTTGCCTGTATTGCCTCTGTTTCTATTGCAAAACGACTCAGTGCGCAAAGAAGGTCAGGAAGAATCCTGCCGCAACCGCAGAGCCGATGACACCTGCCACGTTCGGTCCCATCGCGTGCATCAAGAGGAAGTTGGTTCTGTCCGTCTTGGAGCCGACCGTCTGGGAAACACGCGCTGCCATCGGAACAGCCGAAACGCCTGCGGAACCGATGAGCGGATTGATCTTACCGCCGGTGACAGCGTAGAGAATCTTACCGAAGAGCACGCCGCCCATGGTCGAGAAGCTGAATGCCGCAAGACCCATGACGACAATTGCGAGCGTCTGCGGGCGAAGGAAGAGCTCGCCGCGCGCCGTCGCGCCGACCGAAAGGCCGAGGAAGATGGTGCAGATATTGCAGAGTGCGTTCTGCGCGACATCCGAAAGTCTCTCAACCACGCCGCACTCGCGGAACAGGTTGCCGAGCATCAGCATGCAGAGCAGCGGAGCAACATCCGGGAGAAGCAGGGAGACCAGGCAGGCAACGAGGATCGGGAAGATAACCTTCTCGGCCTTCGAGACCTTTCTGAGCTGCTTCATCTTGACGCGGCGCTCCTTGTCCGTCGTCAGGAGGTTCATGATCGGCGGCTGAATCAGCGGAATCAGCGCCATGTAGCTGTACGCCGCAACCGCAATCGGTGCGACCAGCTCGGGAGCGAGGTTGTTTGCGACATAGATAGCCGTCGGGCCGTCAGCGCCGCCGATGATGCCGATTGCCGCTGCCTGCTGCGGGGTGAACAGTCCGGTCGCATTCGCAAAGATGAATGCGCAGTAGATTCCAAGCTGTGCCGCCGCGCCGAGCAGAAGGGAAATCGGGTTTGCGATCAGCGGACCGAAGTCCGTCATTGCGCCGACCGCAAGGAACATCATGCAGGGGAAGAAGCTGGACTTAACACCCATGTACATGACGCCGAGAACGCCGGCATCGTACCAGTGGTCGAGCTGATAGAAATATTCGAAGGTGCCGGAGTGCGGCAGGTTCGACATGAAGATACCAAAGGAGATCGGGAGCAGCAGAAGGGGCTCAAACTGCTTTACGATCGCGAGATACATCAGAATGAACGAGATCACCAGCATGACAAGCTGCTGCCAGGTCATCGTTGCATATCCGGAACTCTTGAGCAGTCCCTCAACGATAGTAATAAGATTCACTGCGTGTTCCTCCTTCGCTTAGTTCAACGTGCCCATGACCTGGTCGGTATCCACCGTGTCACCCGTCTTCACGTTGATCGAAGCGACCGTGCCGTCGACCGGTGCCACAATCTCGTTCTCCATCTTCATTGCCTCAAGCACGAACATGGTCTGGCCTGCGCTGACCTTGTCGCCGACATTCACCTTGACGCCGAGCACTGCGCCGGGCATCGGGCTGGTTACGGACGTGCCGCCGGGCGCTGCCTTTGCTGCCGGAGCTGCTGCTGCTGCCGGAGCCGGGCTTGCTGCCGGAGCGGGTGCTGCTGCCGCCGGAGCCGGAGCTGCTGCTGCCGGAGCCGGAGCCGCCGCCTTCGGAGCGGGCGCTGCAACCGGCTGAACCGGGGTCGAGACGCCGGAAGCGATCTCCTCGCGGGTGAGCATGTGGAATGCGGACATGCGCTCCACTTCGACTTCGTATCTCTTGCCGTTCATGGTAACAACATACTTCATTTTTATAGCCTCCTGTTATGTGCTTGTTTTACTTTAATTCTTTGATGCTGGTGACGTTGATCTCTTCCGGCGACGCGTGAAGCTCCTCGCAGATGACCGCGAGTATCATGGAGCAAATCTCGTCGCTGATACCCGGCGGATCCGGAATCGGTCTCGGTGCCGCCTGCGCTGTCGCTGCCGCACCGGATCCCATAACCTTCGAGAACAGAAGGATCACAAGCGCGAGCGTAATCAGCGTGACCATAACCACACCGAGTCCCATGACGGACAGAAGTACGCTCTCAGGAACAGCCATGGATGTGCTTGTCCACATACTAACCCTACCTCCTTTTTGATATGTACTCATTGTAACACAAGACACGCAAGATTCCTTCTCTTTATTGTCAAAAAGCTAGCGCAAATTGTTGCCGAGTCTGACAAGCGACCGAAAAACTGATTTATTTAGCGGATATCTATGCTTTATCTTGCACGATTTTTTTCTCTGCGCGTGAATCCGCGCGGTTCGGTTAGAATAGGCTACTTGCAAGTTCCCACACTTGTGTTATATTGGTGCTAAGGCGAGCGGAATATCCGCTTATTTATGCGGAAAGTCCGAACTCATCGCCCGAGGAGGCAAACAATGGAATCCAGAGACTATATTATTCAGTATAAACAGGACGATCAGTGGCGCATGCACCGCCTGCACTATCACGAAGGCATTGAACTCATGCTGGTGCTGACCGACGGCGGAGACTTCTTCATGGACCGAAAAATGTACCCGCTGAAGAAGAACACCCTCTTCATCCTGAACGCAAATACCCTGCACCGCGATGAGAACGGCGCGGACGGCTCCGTCTTTAAGCGCTACGTGCTGCACATCCTGCCCTCGTTACTCGAGCAGCTCTCAACCCCGCAGACCGATTTTGCGGAGGCGCTGAAAAACAGCGGTGCCTGCGTTCTCTTAAACGAAGAAGACAGCAAGCGCCTGGCGCGCCTCTTTGAAAAGCTGCGCATCAGCATGCCGCCCTCCTTCGGCACGGACATCCTGGAGCGAATTACACTCTACGAGATACTGCTCTTAGTCTGCAGCCGCATCCGTTCCACCAAGAAGGAGCACGGCACCTCGAACCAGGACTATAACCGCGTGCAGCCGATACTCGATTATCTTAGGAAGAACTGCACCGAGCACCTGTCGCTCGACGAGCTCGCCGATCACTTCATGCTGAGTAAGCATTACCTCTGCCACATCTTTAAAAAGGGCACGGGCTTCTCTGTCATGGAGTATGTGATTCAGCTCCGCATCATCACCGCCCAGCAACTTCTGCGACAGGGCGCGAATGTCCAGGAGGCAAGCGAAAAATCCGGTTTCCAGACCTACTCCCACTTCATTCGAACCTTCAACAGCTATGTCGGCGTCTCGCCGAAGAAATACGCAAAGCTCTACCGCCAGGGCGACCGCTACGCGGTCAATGCCGAAATCCACGGCGTGCGCAAGATGCGCGCCACCATGCCGGACTAAACAACGCAAAAAGAACGAACCGCAACTGCGGTTCGTTCTTTTTCGTTTTTATATTGATCCGGTTCGTTGATTCGGGCTCAGCGGACAAATAGAGTCGGTCCGCATTTATGTCAACCTTCGCAGCGTCTCGCAACCGAAGCTCCTTGTTCTGCGTCAATTGCAATTCTCCTCTCCGCTGCTGCCGCAGGAGCGTCTCCGGCATCCTGCGGGAATTTTTCCGATTGCTCCGTCGCGCCCGATGAACGCGCATTCCCTTTCATGATATGTCATTGTAAAATCAGGTGTAGCATCTGCACACGGGTCAAAAATAAGAACACCTGTTTCGTATCATATCCCGCTTTTAATGCCGTTGTATGCCCGGCATCATCCGATTCCGCGGGAAACGGTAATACAGGGAAACGCGCTTCCTCACAGTCTGTCGCTACAGCCTGCCCACTTCTCTTCTCCCCTTCGCCGGCGCGTAAGAATACTGTCCGTCACTCACGCGTTGCGTAGGAACGAAGTCAGCGTTGCGATCATCGCCCATAGGAGGATAGTGCCCGCAAGGTAGATCACCCACTTCAGCACTTGTTTGATGCGCGCATCCCTCACCGCGGAAAAGGCGAAGTAGAGCAAAGAGATTGGGGTCAGCGCGTAGCCACCCAGCATCCCGAAATACCAGAGCCACGGGAGAAAGTGCGGAACTCCGATGCCGC
>CAJPKN010000033.1 GCA_905370385.1 Stomatobaculum longum | reverse complement strand
TTCGCGAACATCCGCGAGGGCGATATTCTCTTAAGTCACCCCTACCAGTCCTTTGACCCGGTCGTGAACTTCATTCAGGAAGCGGCAAAGGACCCGGATGTGCTCGCCATCAAGCAGACCCTGTACCGCGTGAGCGGCAATTCGCCCATTGTCCAGGCGCTCGCCAAGGCAGCGGATAACGGCAAGCAGGTCACGGTGCTGGTCGAGCTGAAGGCGCGCTTTGATGAGGAAAATAACATTGTCTGGGCAAAGATGCTTGAGAAAGCGGGCTGCCACGTGATTTACGGCCTGCTCGGCTTAAAGACCCACTCGAAGATCACCCTTGTGGTGCGCTCCGAGGAGGACGGCATACGTCGCTATGTGCACCTCGGCACGGGTAACTATAACGACTCGACCGCAAAGCTCTATACGGATTTGGGACTGCTGACCTGCAGGCGTGAATTCGGCGAGGATGCGACCGCAGTCTTTAACATGCTCTCGGGTTATTCCGAGCCGCTCTTCTGGAACCGCCTCGTTGTGGCACCGCTCTGGATGCGCGATAAGTTTGTTCGCGAAATCGAAAAAGTGCGTGCGGCGGCGCGCGCCGGTAAGCCCGCCTTCATCATGGCGAAGATGAACTCGCTCTCGGATCCCGGCATGATACGGGAACTGTACCGCGCGAGCATGGACGGCGTTCAGATAGACCTTATCATCCGCGGTATCTGCTGCCTTCGGGTCGGCATCCCGGGCGTTTCGGAGAACATCCGTGTGCGCTCCATTGTCGGCAACTTCTTAGAGCACGCGCGCATTTTCCGCTTCCATGCGGACGGCGAAGAGAGTCTCTACCTCGGCTCCGCCGACTGGATGACAAGAAATCTGGACAACCGCGTCGAGATTGTATTCCCGATTGTGGACAGCGAAATACGCGCGGAAGTGCAGCATTATCTCGATATCGAGCTCCGGGACAATGTAAAGGCAAGCATTTATTGCCCGGACGGCAGCTACGAGAAGGAAGACCGCCGCGGAAAGCTTGCGTTCAACTCGCAGGAAGTCTTTGCGGAAGAGGCAATCAAGGCGGCAGAAGCGGCGCAGCTTGCGGAAAAGCGGCGCGGACAGCAGGAGGAGCGGGGCTTTACGCCCTTACTCTGAGCGCATAAGGGGGAACATGGCTAAGAAAAAGAAGATAACAGGAAGCGCCGAGGCGCCGAAGAAGCAGGAGAACGCGGCTGCAAACACAAGTGCGCGGAAGATGCAGAGCGACACGCGCCCGGCTTGGCTTGCGGGTGCATGGCTCATGCTCATATTCGGGCTCTTCCCGCTGATTTTTACGGATCGCTATTTTAATATGCTGGAGACCAAGCTGGTCACCTTTGTCACGGTGTCCCTGCTCCTCTTGCTCTGCATGGGCGTGGTGTACTTGGACGGCGGACGGCAGTTTAAGCCTTTCGGAGATCGGAGCGATATGAACTGTGCCGATTGGGCGGTACTTGCCTTTTTCGGCTTTTCGTTGCTTGCGACCCTGCTCTCCGGGAAGTTCATGTACCAGGCACTGACCGGCATTGATGGGCGCTATGTGGGCTTTCTTTACATTGTGTTAATCACGCTGGTGTATTTTCTGGTGGCGCGAAATCTCAAGTATTCGAAAAAGTACCTGACGGTTTTTCTTGCGGTGGGGCTCGCGGTCTGCCTGCTCGGCTACAGCGATTTCTACAACCTGGACCTCCTGAACTTCCGGGCGGAGATGCTTCCGGAGCAGTACGGTATATTTATGTCAACCTTCGGCAACATCAACACCTACACGGTCTATGTGGCGTTGGTGGTCGCGGTTTCGGGCACCCTCTTTGCGCTGAGTGAGGAGAAGACAGGGCGCATCGGCTTTTACTACCTAGTCTATTTGGTATCGACCCTTGCGCTGATTACCGGCGCTTCGGACAACGCCTATTTAAGCCTTGCGGGCCTCTTCGGCGCACTGCCGTTCGCTGCCTTCCGAAGCAGCAAGAGTAGAGCGCGCTATTTCCTGCTGCTCTCTACCCTTATCCTTGCAATCAGCTATATTTCGGGAGTCAGCGTGTCCATGGCGGGCAAGGTGCTTCCGCTCTACGGCCTCTTTCGCGTGCTCGGTGGCATACGCTTTCTGCCCTACCTCGGTGCGGTGCTCTGCATTGTTTCGCTTGCCCTTCTCTACCGCGAGCGGAACAAAGAGATTACGGAGAGCGCGCACGCAAAACGCTGGATTCGCGGCTATACCGCCGTGCTCTGCCTTTCGCTGCTCGCGTTCATCGCAGTCTTCGTCTATGCGAACAGCCTGCCCTATGAGACGGTCAAAGAGAAGTTCGGCGGTCTCGCGGACTATTTAAAATTCCGCGACGAGTGGGGTACTTTCCGCGGCTACGTGTGGCGCGCAGGGATCGACGAGTACCTGCATCTCCCGATTTTAAACCGCATCTTCGGCAGCGGGCCCGATACCTTTGTGAGTTACATGGTCACGCACCGCTGGAACGAGATGAACTACATTGCGGGACAGTACTATGATTCGGCCCACAACGAGTACATTCAGTATCTCTTTACCGTGGGCCCCTTCGGTCTGCTCGCGCACCTTAGCATCCTCGTGTTCAGCGTGAAGGCAGCCTTTCAAAAGGCGAGAGCGCTGAATGAAAAGCGGGACGGCAGCCTGCCGCGCGCGAACAGCGCCTATCTCTATGCAATCGGTGTTGCCATTGTCTGCTATGCCTGCCAGGCGTTTGTCAACATCAATGTCCCGGTTGCGGCACCGGTATTCTGGGGCCTCATTGCACTCGGACGAGCGGCGGAGTGATGTATGGAACAGATGGAACGCTATAAACGCCTGATTAAATTCGCGGCGGCGGCAGTTATCCTCGCCGTGGAAATCGGGCTCTACTACGTCCTTTGGACGCACTACTATAACCGCATCATCACGATGCCCTTCTGGCGCCGCGGCAACTGGTTTATGACCGGTCTCTACGCAATCATGCTGTTTGTCTTTCACAACCTCTACGGCGGCTTGAAGATAGGCTTCTTCCGGAAGAACAACATCATCTACTCGCAGTTCCTTGCGATACTCGCGACCAATGTATTCGGCTACCTCTTGCTCGCACTGGTGGAACGCCACTGGTACGTGCCGCTGCCCTTTGCCATTCTGACCGCAGTGGATATGGTGCTGGTCTTCTTCTGGGCCACCCTCTTTCAGTGGACCTATAACCTGCTCTTTCCGCCGCGGCAGCTCCTTTTAATCTACGGGAAGCGCTCGGTTGCGCACGTGCTTGAGAAGATGAACTCGCGGGACGATAAATACGTGCTCACCGCGGCCATCCATATCAGCGAGGGCGTAGAGCGCATCATGAAGGAAGTGCCGAAGTACGGCGGTGTGATTATCGGCGACCTCGGAAGCCATGATCGCAATCTGATTTTCAAGCGCTGTTATGACATGGATAAGCGCGTCTACATGATTCCGAAGATCAGCGATGTGCTGGTTAGGAGCTCGGATGAGCTAAAGCTCTTTGACACCGTGCTCTTGCTCTCAAGGAACGACGGCCTGCAGGTGGATCAGCTCTTCTGTAAGCGTGTGCTGGACATAATGAGCGCGGGTGCGCTCTTGCTGGTAAGCCTGCCTTTCTTTCTCCTGATTGCGCTTGCAATCAAGCTTGAGGACGGCGGCCCGGTCTTCTATAAGCAGTGTCGCCTGACAAAGGGCGGAAAGACCTTTGACATTCTGAAGTTCCGCACCATGCGGGTCAACGCGGAGGCAGACGGCGTTGCCCGGCTCGCCGCGCAGGGCGATAACCGCATTACGAGAGTGGGCAACCTACTGCGTGCAACCAGACTCGATGAGCTCCCGCAGGTCCTCAATATCCTGAAAGGGGAGATGAGCATGGTAGGCCCGCGGCCGGAGCGCCCGGAAATTGCGGCCGAGTACAAGAAGGAAATTCCGGAGTTTGATTACCGCCTCAAGCTAAAGGCGGGACTCACCGGCTATGCACAGATTTACGGGGTCTATAACACAACGCCCTATGACAAGCTGAAGCTCGATTTGATTTACATTCGCAATTATTCGATTTTTCTGGATTTAAAGCTCATTTTCATGACGCCGAAAATCCTCTTCATGAAAGAGAAGACCGAGGGCGTTGCGGAGGGGCAGCTTACGGCGGTGCAACAGACGGAGGATTTGAGCGGCGAGCTCAAACTCTGAGCGAAGCGTGAACTGCGAAAAGAGGAGGGAAAGAGATGAGCGGGAGCAAAAAGGCGCTGCTGGTCACAACCGTGAGCGGTTTTGTGCCGCAGTTTGAGATGAACAATGTGCGCCTCCTGCAGGAAAGAGGTTACGAAGTACATTACGCCTCCAATTTTGACATGCCCTCCTACGGGGACAATAACGACAGGTTAAAGGGCACCGGCATACGCTGTCACCAGATTGCGTTTGCGCGGGAGCCCTGGAACCGAAAGAATATGAGCGCCGTGCGAGAACTCACGGCGCTCATTCGCCGTGAGGGGGTTCGCTTACTCCACTGTCACACCCCCATGGGAGCTGCCTGTGCGCGGCTTGCGGCCGCACGAGCTGGTTTACATAATGTGATTTATACGGCGCACGGCTTTCATTTTTTTGACGGCGCGCCGAAGAAGAACTGGCTTATTTACTACCCGGTTGAAAAATTTTTGTCGCGCTACACGGACAGCCTGCTCTTAATTAATCGCGAGGACTATGTACGCGCCAAGAAAAAATTCTCAGCCCGCCACACAGACCTCCTGCCGGGCGTCGGCATCGACATAGAAGCGGTACAGCGCGGCAGTGCGGAAAGCGCAGGGCTCCGGGAAGAACTCGGCATAGGCCCCGAAAAGCGGGTGCTGTTAACGGCCGGAGAAATGATACCGCGGAAAAATCAGGCGCTGCTCCTAGAAGTCTTGCGGCGTCTCGACGATCCCACGTTATCGCTGGTCATCCTGGGACACGGAAAATTGCAAGACGAATTAAAGGCGAGAGCCAGGGCGCTCGGCGTGGAACAGCAGGTGCTATTCCCCGGTTACCGCACGGATGTGTTCCGCTTCTACGGGATGGCGGATTTATTCCTATTCCCCTCGTTGCAGGAGGGGCTGCCGGTCGCGGTCATGGAAGCGATGGCTGCGGGACTGCCGGTTCTTGCCTCCGCTGTGCGCGGAAACCGGGATTTAATACTGCCCGGTGCGGGCGGCGAATTACTGCCGCCGCATGCTGCGGAAGCCTGGGAGAAAAACGTAAGCATTTTGCTTCGGGATTGTAAGAAACGGGAGGCCTACGGACAGTATAATAGACTGCGGATCGGCGCGTTTTCCCGCGAAGAAAACGAAAAGAAAATGAGGGAAATTTATGCGCGCTACGACTGAGCATAAAGCTCTGGTGTTTCTGAAGTGCGAGGAGGACGGCTCTTCCTATTACCGCCTCTACCAATACCTCGCGGATAAACCCTGTCGTATGGTCAATATGACGCCGCGGTGGATGTACCGCCTTTTTTACGGGAGGCGGTACGGCAAGGCAATGAAGCTAGCGCTAAAGCTCTTCATGGGCGGCATCACCTTCGGCACGACGCTCGGCGCCATGGCGCTGGATGCCCTTGTTTGGAAGTCGGAGGTTGTGATTTTAAACCGGCGCTTTTTTCCGCGCGCCTGTCCGCCCCTTCTCGCGGGACTTTTAAAACGCTATCTCCGCGGTAAGAAATTCTACTGGGACTTTGACGATAACATTGCGCTGGACGGCGAACTCTCTCGGACCGAGAAGGCAGTGCTCGAAGAAGCGGCACGCAAAATCACCGTGACCGGCGCTTACCTTAGGGAAACCGTAAGCGAAAACGCGAGAGAGAAGGTAGAGCTGCTTCCGACCACAGACCGCGCCTTTCAGCGCGAAGAGACAGAAAGTCTCCTTGCAAGCAAGGGAAGTAACGGTGCAGCGTTAAAACTACTCTGGCTCGGCACCCGCGATAACCTAAAGTATCTCGAAGCACTCATTCCGGCACTGGAGCAAGCCGCCGAAACGATTGTGCGGGATACAGGAAAGCGCCCGGAGTTACAGGTGGTCTCAAATGCGCCGCTTACCGAGGAGACCAAGCAGCTTAAACTGCGAAACGTACCCTGGAGTCGCGAGCGCGGCGTAGAAGCCCTCCGCGAGGCGGAGATAGGCCTCATGCCGCTCACGGAGAGCGCCTACACACTCGGCAAGGGCGGCTTTAAGGCAATTCAATATATGTCGGCCGGAGTTGTTCCGATTCTCTCTCCGGTGGGCTATAATAAAACCGTGATAGAAGACGGCGTGAGTGGCTATTTTGCCGCGGATAGCGGCGCGTTTGCGGCGCGCATTGCGGAACTCGCGGCAAATCCCGCGCGGCTTCAAACCATGGCGCGCGCGGCAAGAGAGCGCTTTGACAGCTGCTTTTCGCCGGAAGAGATACAGGCATTTTGGAATCGGGCAATTGGGGAGAGTGAATGAACAGACTTCGCGTATTTTTTGAAAAAGATAAAAAGATGATAGGGAAGCTCGTCAAGAACGACTTTAAGGCGCGGTACAGCGGTTCCTACCTCGGCGTTGTCTGGGGCATTGTGCAGCCGCTCATCACGGTACTCATTTACTGGTTTGTCTTTACCGTAGGTTTACGGAACGGTGAGCGCCCGGACGGCACCCCCTACATCATCTGGATGATATCCGGTATTGTGGCATGGTTTTTCTTTTCGGATGCGCTCGGCGCGGGCACCAATGCCTTTCTCGAGTACTCCTATCTCGTGAAAAAACTGAACTTCAACGTGGGGCTCATTCCGCTCGTGAAGGTAGGCACCTCGCTGATCATTCACGGCATCTTTCTCGGCATTGTGACCGTCATCCTGAACTTTTCGGGCTTTGCGGCGGACTGGTACTATTTGCAACTCGCCTATTATATTTTCTGTAACTTCATGCTGGTCTTCGCCGTGGTGCTCTTTACTTCTTCGGTCACGGTCTACATGCGGGATGCAAGTCAACTGGTGGGCATCTTTATCCAGATCGGTTTCTGGGCCATTCCGATTGTCTGGGGACCCGAGGTGCTGAGCGGAAAGCTGCGCTTTATTTTTCAGCTGAACCCGGTTTATTACCTGGTTGAGGGCTACCGGGATTCGCTCTATGCGCACATCCCCTTCTGGACCAAGCCCCTTTATACGCTCTACTTCTGGGCGGTCACAGGCGCGATTTTTGCGCTCGGTATGTACACCTTCCGGAAATTAAAACCGTACTTTGCAGACGTGCTCTGAGGATAAGCGATGAATCAAAACGAAAATGCCATTGAAGTGAGAGGTGTGAGCAAGTTCTATAACCTCTACGAGAGACCGCAGGACAGGGTCAAGGAACTGTTCTCGCTCACCAAGAAAAAATATCACACGCTCTACAAGGCGCTGGACCAAGTCTCCTTTACCGTAAAGAAGGGAGAGACCCTGGGTATCATCGGGCGGAACGGTGCGGGCAAGTCGACGCTCTTAAAGCTCATCACCGGTGTCATCACGCCGAGCGAGGGCAGCATAGAGACGAGGGGCGAAATTTCCGCTCTGCTCGAGCTCGGCACCGGTTTTAACCCGGAGTACACGGGCTATGAAAACATCTTCCTGAACGGCTCCATGCGCGGCTTCTCCGACGAGGAGATGCAGGAGAAAGTCAAGGAAATCGTGGACTTCGCGGACATCGGCGAGTACATGGGACAGCCGGTCAAGACCTATTCGAGCGGTATGTTTGCCCGTCTCGCCTTTGCGGTCATGATCAGCTTCAAACCGGAAATTCTGATTGTCGATGAGGCGCTCTCGGTCGGCGATATCTTCTTCCAGCAGAAGTGCAATACCTTCATGAAGGAGGAGATGAAGGGCGTCACCAAGCTCCTCGTGACCCACGATATGAACAGCATTGCGAATATGGCGGATCGCGTGATTTTAATCGATCGCGGAAAAATAATCCGCGAGGGCAAGCCGCTCGAGGTCATTGAGGACTATTTAAAGCTGCTCCACACGAGCGTATTCCAGAGCGAGGAAGCTGCCGCAAAGGATGAGGATGCGCGCCTAAACGCTGCCACAGAGGCAGAGGCGGAAGCGCTCGCTTTGGAGGCCGCGGCCCGCGAAAAAGAAAAGGCGGAAATCGGCTGGGTCGATGCGCCGAAGGAGAGCATAGGCGGTGCGCAGGATATTTTAATCGATCGCTGTCGCATGCTGATTAACGGCGAGGCGGTGGATGTTGTAAAGCCGGGAGATGCGGTGCGAATCGAGCTTTTACTGCACGCGAAAAAAGATGCAGACAATATCATAATCGGCTATACTTTTAAGGATAAGTACGGAAACAGTATTTTTGCGCAGAGCACCCTCGGCGAGAATATTATGATAGAGGGTGTAAAGCAGGGTGAAGTGAGAAAAGCTTCTCTTTCCTTCCATTGGCCTGAAGTCAAGGAGGGCGATTATTTCCTGACCCTCGGCATAGGCGAGGGTTATGACCAGATGGTGCATACCGTGCAGTGTTGGGTGCACAGCGTGTTGCACGTGCAGGCAATCGCCTTAAAGCCCATGCACGGCATCATCAACCACGTGATTGAAGAATTCAAAATCGAGAGGATAGAGCATGAACCATGAAACCGACTGGGTCGTCTCAGACCCGCGATATGACGCAGATCAGTTAAACCCGAAGCTTAAATTTGCCTACTGGGAAGGGCATCGGGATTTTGCCTATGATTTATTGCAGTTTGTGCGGCCGGAGCGCCTGGTGGAGCTCGGCAGTCAGTACGGCTGCTCGCTCTTTAGCTTCTGTCAGGCGGTGCGGGATTTTAAGCTGGATACCGAGATCAATGCAGTCGATATGTGGAGCGGCGATATCGGCGCGGAAATTACCGGCGAGGAAGTCTATGCGCTCGTGCAGAAGACCGCTGCGACCTATTATCCTGAGGTAAACCTGCACCTCTTCCAGATGTGCTTTGACGACGCGCGCCCGAACTTTGCGGACAATTCAATCGACATTCTGCACATCGACGGCGGACACACCTTCGAGGACGTGGAGCACGATTTCACGACCTGGCTGCCCAAGTTAAAGGAGAACGGCATCGTCCTCTTCCACGATGTGTACAGCCCGATCGACCAGGGCTCCTGCGACCACTGGGAGAAGACCAAGAAGGAGTACGACTGCTACTTTGACTTTACGCACAGCTGCGGCCTCGGCATCCTCTTCCCGAAGGGACGCTACTGGTATGACAGACTCGAGGCAGCGGGCTTTTTCAAGTACTATAAGGACCTCTACTTCTACCGCTCCAAGTACAAGTACACGCAGGAACGCTTTGACGAGTTGAAGGGCCTTTACGAGGAGCGCTACCGCGCGATTGAGCAACAGTCGAAGATGATAGATGAGCGGGATGAGCGGATTGCGGCGGATGAAAGATTGGTCGCCGAGAAGGATGCAGCGATTGCAAGCCAGACCAAGCTCATTGAGGAGCGCGATGCAACCATTGCGAGCCAGACCAAGATGATCGATGAGCGGGATGCGCGGATTGCGGCGGATGAGAAGCTGGTCGCCGAGAAGGATGCGGCGATTGCAAATCAATCTAAGATGATAGACGAGCGAGATGCGCGGATTGCGGCGGACGAAAAATTGGTCGCTGAAAAGGATGCGGCCATTGAGGCGCAGGCAAAGCTAATCGACGAGCGCGACCGCAGCTTAAGCGAGGCGCACAAGATTGCGGAGGAGAGACTCGGCATTGTGCAGCAGCAGGGCAATATCATTCTCACCCTGCAGCAGCAGAACGCGGAGTATGAGGCAATGATCAAGCGGCATTGGATGTCGCGTCTTGAGTTTCGGAGAAAGTACGGGGAGAAAAAATGAGAGCTGCGTGGGTACTGCCGTCGCTGATCGAGGGCTCCGGGGGACACAGAACCATACTCCAGAACGTGCAATACTTGATTCGCAAGGGTTATGAGTGCGATGTCTATGTGGAAGATAAGGGAGAAGTCAAGAATTCCGAGGAACTCCGCCGCCAGGCAGAGACCCTCTTCGGAAAGCATGACTGCCGCTTTATTCTGGGCTACGACATTCAGGGAGAGTACGACATCATCTTCGCGACCGCCTGGTTTACAGCCAAGGTGGTGCGGGACTGCAACAGTAAGGCTGTAAAAGCCTACTTTATTCAGGACTTTGAGGCGCTCTTTAACCCCATGGGCGACGGCTACATTCTCGCCTGCAATTCCTACGGCTACGGCTTAAAACCGGTCACCATAGGCCGTTGGCTTTCGCACAAGATGCAGACAGAGTACCACACGCCTTCCCGCTATTTCGATTTCTGCGCCGACCGGCGCATCTACCGTCCGCTGCCGGACGCAAAGAAGGAACACGCCATCTGCTTTGTGTATCAGCCGGATAAGCCGCGCCGCTGCAGCGTGCTCGGCATTGAGGCGCTCGGCATTGTGAAGTTCCTGCGCCCGGATGTGAAAATCTATCTCTACGGCTCGAACATCAAGGGGAATGTCTGGTTTGAACACGAGAACCTGGGCATCATCCCGCTTGAAAAGTGCAATGCGCTTTACAACAAGTGCGAGGTGGGGCTCTGCATCAGCTCTTCGAACCCCTCGCGCATTCCGTTTGAGATGATGGCGGCCGGTCTTCCGGTCGTGGATCTCTACATGGAAAATAACTTCTTCGACATGCCGAACGAGGGCGTGCGCCTCGCGCACACCACGCCGGAGTCGATTGCCCAGGCTCTGATTGAGATTTTGGACCATCCGGAGACGGCGGCCCAAATGTCCGAGGCGGGCAAGCGCTACATGGCGGATAAGGATCTGGAGCACGGCTTTGAGCAGTTCTATGCGGCGGTCAGCGATATGGCGGCGCGCCGGGAGCCGGCAGAGCCCGCGGTCTACGACCGAAGCTATACGCGCCCGGCCGTCTCGGCGGATGTTGTCATGGACGAAAAACTTGCGGAGCAGAGCTATGCACCGCCGGTCATCGTGGACAATTCGCTCTTCGGGCGCCTCAAGCGGGTCGGCTTTATTCGTAAGAGCAAACTGCTCCGCAAGCTCTGGTACAAGCTGCGGGGACTGTAAACAAGGAAAGGAGCTTCGCGCCAATGCAAAGCTATGAGCTCATATCACTGGATATCTGGGATACCATCTTGCGGAGAGATTGCCATCCGGATGCCATCAAGGTGGAGACCGCGACTGTCCTTTTGGAGCAGCGCGGGGACTTACTCAAGGAGGAGTACCGGAGTGCAAGGGCGCTGTTTCGCCTGCGCCAGACGGTAGAGCGTGATTTGGGGCAGCAGAGCACTGCGCAGGGCTTTGACGATGAGTACGAGATTCACGCGGTTTTCCGCGAAGTATTGGTGCGCGCGTTTCTTGAGCCTCATCCCGAGGAAGAACTGAGCGCGCTGACCGAGCGCCTTGTGGCGGAGGAACTTGCCGCAGAGAAGCGGCACATCTACTTAGATCCCGGCATTGAGGCAAAGGTTGACAGCATTCCACACGAGAGACTGGTCTGCATTTCGGATTTCTACGCGGGCGAGGCATTCCTTCGGGAGTTAATCGAGGCGGCGGGCTTTTCGAAGCCCTTGGAGCGCGTGCTGGTGTCCTGCGATCTTCGCGTCAATAAGCGCTCGGGGCGGCTCTTTGAGGAGGCAGAGAAGCTGCTCGGCGTCACACCGGCGGAGCACATGCACCTCGGGGACAATGCCTACAGCGATGTGGAAGTCCCGAAGCGGCTCGGCATTGCGGCAGAGCGCTATCTGCCCGCGGAGGAGCACAAAAGAAGAGAGGAGCGGGAGCGGAGCTTTGTCGGAGACGCAAAAAAGCCGCTGCAGTACCCGGGCGCGCCGCTCAGCGGCAGCGATGATGTGAGCCTCTTCTTCTACGGCTTTGTCCGGAATCTCGCGGAAGAGGCAAGGGCAAGGGACATCAAGAAAATTTACTTCTTTACGCGCGAGGGCGAGTTCTACAAGGAGATTTACGACGCGATGGCCGCGGTCTCAAAGCGCGCCTACCCGAAGTCCTATCTCCTTGAGGTGAGCCGCCTTGCGACCTTCATGCCTTCGCTCCGCGAAATCAGCACAAAGGAACTCATGCGTCTCTGGAACCAGTATTCCGTGCAGTCCATGCAGGCGCTCTTCACCTCGCTCGGCGTTGACCTGGAGTCTGTGCGGGAATTCCTTCAAAAGCATGAAATTCCGGCGGAAGAGGTGATCACCTATCCCTGGCAGGATGAAAGAGTACAGGCGCTCTTTGCGGATCAGGCCTTTTTAGAGTGCATGGAAGCGGAGCGGGATGAAAAGCGTGCGCTTCTGCTTTCCTACTGCGCAGAGCGGGATTTATGCGGCGCGGAAGAGGAAATTGCGATTGTGGACATCGGCTGGAGGGGCACCATTCAGGATAACCTCTGTCACCTCTTCCCGAAGACCAAGATGCTGGGCTTCTATATCGGCCTGATTCCCTTCCTGAACGAGCAGCCCGAGAACGCGGAAAAGCGCGGTTACATTGACGCCTTCCGCTCGGCACGGGCACTCATGACGGTTTCCACGCCCTTTGAAATGATATGCAATTCGCCGAACGGCAGCACGGTCGGCTATAGCGCAAAGGATGGGAAAATCGTGGCGCTTCGAAACTGCGAGCAGGAGGAGGATGCCATCTTCTTCTCCTACACGAGGGCGCTGCAAAAACACATTATCGAAACCTGCGCGGCGCTGTGCATTTACTGCGAAAATCAGCTTGTGACCGAGTTTGAACTCCGTCCGCTCGCCTGGGAGTCTTTAAAGCGCTTCATCTACGAGCCGAAGCGGGAGACCGTGAATGCCTACTTTGCGCTGCGCCACAACGAGGAGTTCGGCGTTGGCAGCTATGTGGACCGGAGCACACGTTTCCGCCCGGTCTTAATGGCGCTTGCGTTGGTCAGTAAAAAGAAGCGGCAGGAATTCAAGGACTTTCTCCGCGACACAACCTGGCCGCAGGGCTATCTCACCAAGTACCGGCTGTATCCGCTGATCGGCATGTACAACCGCATTCTGGAACAATATTACTGAGGGAGAGCAATGAAGAAGAAAATAGCAATGGCGTTCTTGCTGGCGACGCTCGCGGCGACGCCGGTCTACGCAGCGGAAGTACAGGATTTCGGCACGGCGGGAAATGTCAGCGTGCAGCAAGAGCCGAATGACAACGGCGGAAGCGATGACTGGATTGTCGTGAGCCCGGGCGAGAGCGGCAGAGGCGTCAAGATTGTCGATGAGAACGGCAAGGCTGTGGTCTCTGTGGACCGCTACGGCGGTGTCTACGTGGACGGCAAGCTCTATGTGAACGGCAAAGAGTACAAGGAAGATGACAGCATGAAAGCAGCGTTTACGCCGATCAACGGTTTTCTCTATGCGGCGGTTATATTTTCTCTTTTGCTGAATCTGATTCGGTTCTCAAAGAAAGGATGACAGAGTTTTTGTCTTTCGGTGGGGAATGATGGGATGGAAGAAGCTTTCAAAGACAGAACTTGTCCGCTTAGCGGTTCTGTTGGTATATTTGCCGTTCTCGCTCTATTTCGATTGGCAGCATTTTAGCTTTTCGGAGAGAAGTTCGTACCTGTTATATACCATATGCAAATTGGTGCAGCTTTTTTTGTTATATCTATTTTTGGGACAGGTTCTGACTGCTTTGCGGAAGAAACGAATAGAAGGAAAGTTTCGCTTGGCACTGTTGATTTTCGCGGTACTTCTTGTGGGGCTGCTTCTGCTTTGGCCGGGTAACTGGGTTGAGGTAGACGAATACAAAATCTACCAGTATGCATTGCTGCTAAAAGTGCATCCCACACGGGGACTGTTGATTGCGGTTCTGTACATTGTTGGGCTGATGTTCTTTTTCCATCCGGTAATGATAGTAGGGCTGCAGCTTGTACTGGGTGCATGGATTTATGCGGATTTAATTCAGCAGTGTAGCGCTGTAACCGGAAAAAAAGCGCGCCCTATTCTGGTACTGCTTTTCAGTCCGGCAG
>CAJPKN010000032.1 GCA_905370385.1 Stomatobaculum longum | reverse complement strand
GCGGATGTGTCCCGCGCGATTTCGCTGATTCGGAAGGCAACCGAAGAGGCAAATGCCTGAGGGCAGGAAAAGAAGAGCAAACAAACAGCGAAGATAAGCCGGTGCCAAGCGCCGGGACGGAGGAGGGACTTTATGGAACAGGTTCTGGTGCGGGCCTCAAGGGTTTATGAAGTAATCATTGGAGAAGGCGTGCTGTCCGAGCTCGGGCTCCGGGCGGCGGCGCTGCTCCGCGGGCGGAGAGCGGTCATCGTGACGGATTCCAATGTGGGACCGCTGTATGCGAGGCGCACGGAAGAGACCTTGCGGGACGCCGGCTTTGCGGTGACGACCTTTACCTTTCCGGCCGGGGAGGCGTCAAAGAATCCGGGGACGCTCCTTGAACTCCTGACCTTCTTCGCGAAGCAGGAACTCACGCGAGAGGATGTTGTGATTGCGCTCGGCGGCGGTGTGACCGGAGATCTCGCGGGACTTGCGGCGTCTCTTTACCTTCGCGGAGTGCCCTGCATCCAGGTTCCCACCTCGCTGCTCGCCATGGTGGACTCCTCGGTCGGCGGAAAGACCGCAGTGGATTTGCCGGAGGGCAAGAATTTAGTCGGCACCTTCACGCAGCCCCATCTGGTGCTCTGCGACATTACGACCCTCGACACCCTGCCGAAGGAAGTGTTTGAAGAGGGCATGGCAGAAGTCATCAAGTACGGCATGATACGGAGTAAGGAACTCCTGGAACTTCTGCTGACCGACGATGCCGAGCGGAAGCGGGAGCGCGTGATTGCGCAGTGCGTGCGCTTAAAGCGCGATGTGGTCGCGGAGGATGAGCAGGATTTCGGCGAGCGCCAGATTCTGAACTTCGGACATACCCTGGGACACGCCATCGAGCGGGAGATGAACTATAAGCTCTTCCACGGCGACTGTGTCGCAATCGGCATGGCGATTATGACGCGGGCGCTGGTGCGGGACGGCCGCTGCCCGGAGAGCTGTGAGAAGATACTGGAGAAGCTTCTCAAAAAATATCAGCTGCCGAACAGCACGGAGCTGCCGAGCGAGCGCATCCTTGCGGCGGCACGCGCCGACAAGAAGCGCCGGGGCGAGAAGATTACGCTGATTGAGCCGAAAACGCTGGGCAACTGCGTGCTCGTGAAGACGGATTTTGCGGAACTCGCGCGGCTTCTGGAGTTGGGGCGCTGAGAGAAAAACAGCCAAAGCGGAGCCATCCGCTTCGGCTGTTTTTATTTTTTGAAACGAAAACTTGACAGATACAGGGCGGGGGTATATTATGGCTGTAGTTCAAAGGTACCCACCGGGGGTATCGATTGGAGAGGAGGTGCGAGGTGGCAGTGAACGAAGAGATGGCCTGTCCCCATTGCAGCGGCATGAAAAAGGTGCGGGACGGAGCTGAGCAGAGACAGCTCCTAAACCGACTGAACCGCATCGAGGGGCAGATACGCGGGGTAAAGAAGATGCTCGAGGAAGATGCCTACTGCATTGACATTCTGAATCAGGTTTCGGCAGCAAATTGCGCGCTGAACAGCTTTACCAAGGTGCTGCTTGCGGCACACGTAAAGTCCTGTGTCGCGGAGGATGTGCGCGAGGGCAATACGGAAAAGCTGGACGAGCTGGTCAGAACCCTGCAAAAGCTGATGAAGTGAGGCAGATGGTACCGGACGGGACAAGCATGAGAAAGAAGGTAAGATGAAGCAATATACAGTCAGCGGAATGAGCTGTGCGGCCTGCCAGACGCGGGTCGAAAAGGCAGTGTCAAAGCTGCCGGGTGTGAAGAGCTGCTCGGTGAGCCTGCTCACAAACTCGATGGGCGTGGAGGGCGATGTGACGTCAAGCGAGGTCATACAGGCGGTCGAGGCGGCGGGTTACGGCGCGGCGGAGAAGGATGCGGAGGAGCAGAGCCACGGAAGTTTTCAGGCGAAGCTCGCGGCCGAGGAAGATGCGCTAAAAGACAGGGAGACGCCGAAGATGAAGCGGCGGCTTGTTGCCTCGATTTTATTTCTTCTGCCGCTCCTTTATCTCACGATGGGACATATGATGTGGGGCTGGCCGCTCCCGGCATTCTTTGACGGAAACCATGTGGCCATGGGCCTGCTGCAGCTCCTCCTTGCGGCGGCAATCATGGTCGTGAGCCAGAAGTTCTTTGTGAACGGTTTTAAGAGTCTGTTCCACGGCGCGCCGAATATGGATGCGCTGATCGCCATCGGCTCTTCGGCGGCCTTCCTCTACTCGACCGTGATTTTGTTTTTGATGACGCGGGCCGTGGTGGACGGCGATCAGGCCAAGGTCACGGAATACATGATGGAGTTTTACTTTGAGACAGCCGCAATGGTGCTTGCGCTGATTACGGTCGGCAAGATGCTGGAGGCCTACTCAAAGGGAAAGACAACGAGCGCTCTTAAGTCGCTCATGAAGCTTGCGCCGAAGACCGCGCGGGTTCTCCGAAACGGCGAGGAAGTCACGGTTCCGGTCGATTCGGTCCGGGTCGGCGACATCTTCCGCGTGAAGCCGGGCGAGAACATTCCCGTGGACGGCCTTGTGGTCTCCGGAAACAGTGCGGTCAACGAAGCCGCGCTGACCGGCGAGAGTCTGCCGGTCGACAAGGCGGTCGGCGATGAAGTAAAGTCCGCGACCCTGAACCAGTCCGGCTTCCTTGAGTGCCGTGCGACCAGAGTTGGAGAGGATTCGACCCTCGCGCAGATTATCAAGATGGTAAGCGATGCGGCGGCGACCAAGGCGCCGGTCGCAAAGCTCGCGGATCAAATCTCCGGCGTCTTCGTGCCGGCGGTCATACTGGTGGCAATCGTGACGACCGTCATCTGGCTCCTCGCGGGCGGCAGCATAGGCTTTTCGCTGGCGCGCGGCATTGCGGTACTTGTGGTGAGCTGCCCCTGTGCGCTGGGACTCGCAACGCCGGTCGCCATCATGGTCGGCAACGGTGTCGGCGCAAGACAGGGCATTTTATTCAAGAATGCCGAGGCCCTGCAGGAGACCGGCAATGTGCAGATCGTGGCGCTCGATAAGACCGGAACCATCACAAACGGCACGCCGGTTGTGACGGATGTGCTGCCGAACGGTGACCGGGATAAGCTGCTCCGCGCGGCCTATGCGCTCGAGGCAAAGAGTGAGCACCCGCTCGCAAAGGCGGTCGTCGCCTATGCGAAAGAACAGGGACTTCCCTTAGAGGAGGTCGATGACTTTGCGGCGCTTCCCGGAAACGGTTTAAGCGCCGTGCAAAACGGCACGCAGCTCTTTGCCGGAAACCTGAGCTTTGTGCGCGGCAAAGTCTCGATTCCCGCGGAACTGGAGACAGCGGCGGATGCGCTCGCAGCCGTGGGTAAGACCCCGCTCTACTTTGCGGCGGGACAAGAACTGTTCGGCGTGATTGCGGTCGCGGACACGATGAAGGAGGACAGCGCGGCGGCAATCGCAGAGCTTAAAAAGCTCGGCATCCATGTGGTCATGCTGACCGGCGACAACCAAAAGACGGCCGAGGCCATAGGTAAGCAGGCGGGTGTCAACGAAGTCGTGGCGGGTGTTTTGCCGGACGGCAAGGAGGCCGTGATTCGGGCACTCCGGGAAAAGGGCAAGGTCGCCATGGTCGGCGACGGCATCAACGACGCACCGGCGCTGACGCGTGCCGACATCGGCATTGCGATCGGTGCGGGCGCGGATGTGGCCATCGACGCGGCGGATGTGGTGCTGATGAAGAGCCGTCTCACGGATGTCACGGCGGCGATACGTTTGAGCCGTGCGACCTACCGGAACATTCTGGAGAACCTCTTCTGGGCGTTCATCTACAATGTACTCCTGGTGCCGGCGGCGGCGGGTGCATACCTGCATTTCTTCGGTATCGCGATGAACCCGCTGCTCGGCGCGGCGGCAATGAGCCTCTCGAGTGTCTGCGTCGTGAGCAATGCGCTGCGTCTTAACCTGTTCCGCGTGCACGATGCGCGGCACGACCGGCCGCTGCGAAACCATGTTACCGTAAACCAGTCAGGGCGGCTTCTGGAAGCCGCAAGCGCCGAAAAAGGCGCAGAAGGAGATTTTATGAAGAAGGAACTTACAATCAAGGGTATGACGTGCGGACACTGCGAGGCGACGGTCAAGAAGGCGCTCGAGGCACTGCCGGGCGTCGAGAACGCTGCGGTGAGCCATGAGAAGGGCGAGGCGGTTGTCGAGCTGAGCAAAGAGGTCAGCGACGAGACGCTCAAGCAGGCAGTGGAAGAAAAGGATTACGAGGTGACCGGCGTTAAGAGTCTCTGAGCCGGAAGCTTGATTTGCAACGCGAGAGCATGACCATGGTCTCCGGGGCGGCGAAAGCCGTGCCCGGAGCTTTTTTTGTTGAAAGAAAACGCCTTGTTGCGGCGGAAGAAGCTTTGTTTCGGCAAGGGTTGAAAAAGCGACACAGCGGCGCGCCGTGGTAAGTGGTGTTCGGAGGAAAGAAGTGACGGTTTTACAAAAGTTTGTAAAAAGCGGTTTTGCGACTTTTATTTATACAAGCGCAGTGCTATCATTGGAGTTAGTTAGTTATTTATAACCAATCCGCAATCAACGGATTCGGCATACGGGAACGAGCCGCGGTCCGGGCGAAGAAGGGGGAGAAATGTATGGCGGAAGCAAGCAAACAAAACGAGGCGGAAAAAGGGAGGATGGCGAGCTTTTTCTACTATGTGGCAAAGTTTGCGGCGGTGAGCAAAGCGAGCTACCAAAAGAGTGTCGTACTGGCTTGTATCGGGGTTCTTTGCTCCATGGTCCCGTATTTTGTGATGGGCACCATGGTAAAGCAGCTCCTGCAGGGAGAGCGTAATTATGACGTATTTCTCCGGGAGGGAGGACTGATGGCACTTTTTATTGTGCTCGGTATCCTCTTTCACACCTGTTCTACCAACTTGTCGCACAAGACGACCTTCGCACTGATCGCGGGGATACGGACGGAACTCTGCGAAAAGCTTGCGCGTCTGCCGCTCGGAACGGTGCGCGAGACGCCGTCCGGCGCACTCAAAAATATCATGGTCGAGCGAACGGATGCGATTGAGACGACACTTGCGCATGTGGTGCCGGAGTTTACGGCAAACCTGCTTGCGCCGCTCCTCATGTTTTTGTATCTCTGCCGCATCGATTGGCGTATGGCGCTCTTATCGCTCGCGACCCTGCCGCTTACGCTGCTCTGCCTGATGGCGATGTTTCGCGATTACGAGCGCCCCTTCCGCAGAACACAGGAGACCACCAAGGCACTGAACGATACGGCGGTCGAGTACATCGGCGGCATTGAGGTTATCAAGGCGTTCGGAAAGGCGGAGAGCTCCTATGCCCGCTTTGCGCGCGCGGCCGAGGAGAACGCGAACAGTTTCACCGACTGGATGCAGGCGAGCATTGTGCCGTTTTCCCTCAGCATGACCATTGCACCGGCTACCCTGATTGCGGTGCTTCCGCTCGGCGCGGTCTTTGTGATGCAGGGCACGCTCGCGTTTCATGACTATGTGATGATACTGATTCTCGCCAGCGGTCTGATTACGCCGCTCATCACAGCGCTCAGCTACAGCGACGACATCGGCAAGGCGACTTCAATCTTCGGAGAGATTGACGCTGTCCTTACGCTTCCGGAACTCTCGCGTCCGGAGAAGAGTCGCGCCCTGCCGACGGACAGTGAAGTAAGACTTCGCGAGGTGCGTTTCGGCTACGGGGAAAAGGAGGTGCTGCACGGCGTAAACCTCTGCATTCCGGCCGGAAAGGTGACAGCCTTGGTCGGCCCCTCGGGGAGCGGCAAGTCGACCATTGCGAAACTGGTTGCCTCCCTCTGGGATGTGGGAGACGGCAGCATTACACTCGGCGGTGTTGATTTAAGGGAACTTTCGTCGGAAGACTATAACAGGCAAGTTGCCTACGTTTCTCAGGACAGCTTTCTCTTTAATACAACAGTGCGTGAGAACATACGCATGGGAAGACCCGGGGCGAGTGATGCCGAGGTGGAGCAGGTCGCGCGAGACAGCGGCTGCTATGACTTTATCGCAGGACTCGAGAACGGCTTTGACACCGTGGTCGGCGGAAGCGGAGCGCATTTGTCGGGCGGTGAGCGCCAGCGCATTTCGATTGCCCGTGCGATGATGAAGGATGCGCCGCTCCTTATTCTGGACGAGGCGACCTCCTATGCGGATCCGGAAAATGAGTCGCTGATTCAGCGCTCCGTGGCAAGGCTTGCGCAAAATAAAACGCTGCTGGTAATTGCGCACCGGCTCTCGACCATTGTGAATGCGGATCAAATTGTTGTGGTACAGGCCGGGAGGATTGCAGCCTGCGGGACGCACGAGGCGCTGCTCAGAGAGTGCCCGCTCTACCGGAAGATGTGGGAGGCGCACAGCAGTGCAAGAGACTGCTCAGAGGAAGGAGGGCTGTCCGAATGATTGCGACACTCAAAAAGTTCTTTGCCTTTTGTTCCGCAAAACACCGCCGTATGTTTTATGCGTCGCTTTGGCTCGGGGTGTTGATTGCCTTCTGCGAAGTACTGAAATATCCGGCCATCAGCCTCATACTCCGCGGATTTTCGGAAGACAGAATGACGGGAAAGCTGATCCTGTTCAGCTTTCTGTTCCTGCTTATCGGCGTGCTCGCGGAGGCTGCGTTCCGCTCCAAACAGGCCATGCTCCAGTGCCGCGCGGGCTACGGGGAGTGTGCGAACAAGCGCATTGAAATTGCGGAAAAGCTGCGCTTTTTGCCCATGGGCTATTTTAACCGCACGAGCCTCGGCGATATCAGCTCGGTGACCACCAACACGATGGAGCTGCTTGGCGATGTGGCTACTCGCGTGGTGATGCAGACAACCCAGGGGCTACTCAATACAGCGCTCATTCTGCTGATGCTTCTGATCTTTGACTGGCGAATCGGTCTGATTGCCCTAATCGGGGCGCTGCTCTTTGCCCTGATTAACGCCCGTATGCAGCATAACAACGAGGCCTTGTCCGGACAAAAAATAGCGAACGACACCAAACTCATTGAGAATGTTCTCGAGTACATCCAGGGCATTTCCGAGGTAAAGTCCTACGGGCTCAGCGGAGAGGCAGAGCGCAAGCTGAAGGATAGCATTGCGGAATCCGCCCGCTTGATGACCGACTTGGAGTTCGCGTCAAACCGCTACATGCCGCTGCAAAACGGGGTCCTGAAGCTCACGGGACTCGGGATTTTACTGGCCTCGCTGCGCTTTTACCTGGATGGCAGCATGGACCTGATCACCGCGGTGCTGATGATGGTCATGGCCTTTCATGTTTTCACGGGACTTTCGAGCATGGGCGCATATTCGGCGCTGCTTCGTATGGTGGATCTCTGTGTCTCGCGGGGGCAGGAGATACTCTCGCTTCCGTCGATGGAGATTGACGGCGAAGCGTATACGCCCGAAACGCATGACATTGCGCTCGAAGCGATTGACTTTGCGTATGAGAGCCGGAAGGTGATAGACGGCGTGTCGCTTCGCATTCCGTCCGGCACGAGCGCGGCCTTTGTGGGGCCCTCCGGCAGCGGCAAGACGACACTCTGCCGGCTGATTGCCCGCTTCTGGGATGTGCAGAGCGGAACGGTGCGCCTCGATCAAAAAGATGTGCGGGACTATTCGATTGACGCACTGATGGAGAACTTCAGCTTTGTGTTCCAGTCGGTTTACCTGTTTCACGATACGGTCGCAAACAACATACGTTTCGGAAAGCCGGAGGCCTCGATGGAAGAGGTCATTGCCGCGGCAAAGCAGGCCTGCTGCCACGACTTTATTACGGCGCTTCCGGAGGGCTATGATACCGTGATCGGTGAGAACGGCGCCTCACTCTCCGGCGGGGAGCGGCAGCGTATCTCGATTGCGAGAGCCATCATGAAGGATGCACCCGTCATTATTCTCGATGAGGCGACCGCCAACGTGGACCCGGAGAACGAGAAGGAGCTCATGGAGGCAATCGCGGCACTCACGAAAGAGAAGACGGTCTTAATGATTGCACACCGCCTGAAAACCGTGCGGGCGGCGGATCAAATTTTTGTGGTCGATCGCGGGCGTATTGCGCAGCGCGGAACCCACGAGGAACTTCTTCGGGAGGACGGCATATACCGGAGATTTGTGGAGGCCAGAAACAAGGCGCTCAGCTGGAAGGTATGAACGCAAATCGAAACAAGCCGCGGCGAGAGGAAACTTTCGCTGCGGCTCTTTTTTGTTTGCATCGCTTGTCAGCAAAAAGCTGCGGGCATATAATGGCCAAAGGTAATTATCTGAGATAATGAACGGAGGAGACGGTGGAAGAGCTGAACGAGCGAAACATCAAGCGTATGATGGATGCGATGTATCTCGCAAAGCGCATCTGGGAGCTGCGGCCGGAGCTGCCGGACGGCATCAGCAGTACGGAGATGCATGTGTTGGATGCGGTGGTAGAGCTTTCCGCCGTGAAAAAAGCGGTCTATGTGAGCGATATCGCGGCCGCGCTGAAGCTACCGCGCCCGGGGGTCACGCGTGCGGTCAAGGTAATCACCCAGCGCGGTTATTTTGAAAAGGAGACGGATGATAAGGACCGGCGCTATGTCGCTGTGCGCCTCAGCGAAGCGGGGCGGCGCTTTTACGAGGAGCATGACCGTGACTACTTTGCGGGGCTCAAGGCGAAACTCAGCGGCATTGACGCGAGCGATGCGGAGACCATGATTGCCTGCATTGAAAAGATCTACGCGCTGCTCCACGGCTGTGAAGAAGAGGGGAAGAGATGAGAGAAGAACGCACGCCGCCCCCCGGAGGCGTCTTTTTCCGTTCTCGGCTTGAGAAAGTATCGGGAATGGACTACACTGGAGCAGTACGATTCGGACGGGAGGGAGGCAGATATGCTCTTAAAGAACGGATCTTTTTATTATGAAAAACGCCTGGTGCCGGGAGATCTTCGCGTGACGGGCGAGACCATCGCGGAATTTTCGCCGCAGACCCAAGGAGGCCTCACGCCGCTTGCGAATGAGGAAGTGCTGAACTTAGGAGGCGCGGCGGTCATACCGGCTTTTTTGGACATTCACACGCACGGCGCGGTCGGCGTGGATGTGAATGCGGCGAGCGCCGAGGATTTTGAAAAACTGGCTTGTTTTTTTGCGCGTCAGGGCACGGGAAGCTTTCTCTGCTCGATTCTCACCGATACGGAAGAACAGACGGAGCGCGCCATTCAGGCCTTTCTCGACTGGAAAAAGTTACCGCACGCGGGCGCGGACTTACTGGGCATACACTTAGAAGGGCCGTTTTTATCCCCGAAGCACAAAGGCGCGATGCCGGAAAGTCTGCTCCGCACGCCGGACTATGACTTGATTGCCCGCTACCAGGAAAAGGCAGAGGGGCACATCCGCTATATCACCCTTGCACCGGAGCTGCCGGGGGCCATTGAGCTGATTCCGAAACTCAGAGCCCTCGGCATTGTCACGGCCCTCGGGCATTCGGATGCGGATTACCGCACCACGGAACAGGCCATCTTTGCAGGCGCGCGCGCGGCGACGCACACGGGAAACGCGATGCGCGCCTTTGACCGCCACGAGCCGGCTATTTTCGGTGCGGTGCTCGCCTCGGAAGAGGTCTATTGCGAGATGATTTCGGACGGACTGCACTTACACCCGGGCAGCATCTGCCTCTACTTGCAGGCAAAGGGACTTGACCGCGCGATTGCAATCACGGACTCCATCATGGCGGCGGGACTGCCAGACGGCGAGTACATGCTCGGCGTCAACGAGGTCGTGGTGAAAGACGGCGATGCGCGCTTAAAGCACGGGGATGCCCGCGCGGGAAGTACACTCACCATGGCGCGCGCCTTCCGGAACCTCAGGAAGTTTACGGGGCGGCCGACCGCGGAACTGGTTCCCCTGCTCTCGGAGAATGCGGCGCGTCTCCTCGGGGAGGATCAGAGAATCGGAAGTCTCACCCCGGGCAAGCAGGCAGACCTCTTGATTTTAAAAGACGATGAGATTCACCGCGTCATGCTCCGCGGCGCGTTTTGTAACTTTGACTGAAAACAGAGAAGCAGAGGAGGAGGCATCATGGCAGGACATTCGTACCATTTGTATTATGAAATCGGCAGAGAGGAACTCGGAAAGGGCGCAAAAATTCCGATTGTTGTGTGCAAGGAGCCGGGAGAGGCGTTCTATGAGCTCGCACTCGAGATGGTAGAGGAGATTGAGAAGAACAATGCGGCGGGACGCCGCACCGTGTTCATCTGCCCGGTGGGACCGGTGGGACACTACCCGATTTTTGTGCGCCTTGTGAACGAGAGAAAGGTTTCGTTAAAGGACTGCTGGTTCTTTAACATGGATGAGTATCTGACCGATGAGGGCGAGTGGGTCCCGAAGGAAGACAGACTTTCCTTCCGCGGCTTCATGGAGAGAACCGTATACAGCAAGATTGCGCCGGAGCTCAACATCCCCGAAGAACAGCGCATTTTCCCGGATCCGCATCACCCGGAGAAGGGCGATGAACTGCTGGAAAAGCTCGGTGGTGCGGATATCTGCTTCGGCGGCATCGGCATCACCGGCCACCTCGCATTCAACGAGCCCCAGCCGGAACTCTCCCCCGAAGAGTTTGCGGCGCTGCCGACCCGTGTCCGCACGATTGCGCCGGAGACCCGCGCGGTGAACTCGATCGGCGACCTCCGCGGCGCGCTTGAGGACATGCCCTCGCTCTGCGTGACCATAGGCATGAAGCAGATACTCGCGGCAAAGAAGGTGCGCCTCGGTATGTTCCGCGACTGGCACTACTCAGTCATTCGCCGCGCGGCTTACGGCGAAGTCAGCGCTTCCTTCCCGGTTACGCTCCTGCAGCGTCACCCCGATGCCAAGATGTACATGAGCGAGCGTGTGGCAAGCGGAAATTAAAGAAGAATAGGAAATAGCTTCCGACAGAAATAGAAAAGAGCAGCGCGGAAAATTCCGCTCTGCTCTTTCCTTTCCGGCAAGAAAAAAGCAGAGCGGAAATCCACTCTGCTTTGCCTTTGTTCTATGGCAGCGATCAGCCGATTGCTGCGACAGACTTCGAGAGGCGAGACACCTTGCGGGAAGAAGTGTTCTTGTGCAGAACGCCCTTGGAAGCCGCCATGGTGAGCGCGCGCTCTGCCTTGCGGAAGCTCTCCTCTGCCGCAGCCTTATCGCCTGCTGCGATTGCAGCGTCGACCTTCTTGACAGCGGTCTTAACAGCGGACTTAACAGCCTTGTTTCTCTCAGCTCTCTTTGCGGACGTCAAAATTCTCTTCTTCGCGGATTTGATGTTTGCCAATTTCTTTTCCTCCCATTCACGGATACGATGATAGTTTCACAGTCATCAAGACAACCGTCAGGGACGGGCAGCCGCGCAAATGTCTTGCTCTCTGTGGGCGTTCGCATCGAAGTCTGGACACGGACAGTTCAATGTAAACATACCCTCAAATTGTAGGGCAAAGGCGCGGGAGTGTCAAGGCTCACTTGAAAGAGAATAGTAAAAATGTTATTCTTTTTTCAAATCATTGCGGCAGCGAAGGCGCAGTCTGCCGGAGGTTTTGATGGAGGAAGCATGCCGACTTACGACAGAAAACATATCAGAAACTTTTGTATCATCGCGCACATCGACCACGGTAAATCCACGCTCGCGGACCGCATCATCGAGAAGACGGGTCTGCTCACCGAGCGGGAGATGCAGAACCAGATTCTGGACACCATGGATCTCGAGCGGGAGCGCGGCATCACAATCAAGAGCCAGGCAACGCGCACGGTGTATCGCGCGGCAAACGGCGAGGAGTATATTTTTAACTTGATCGACACACCGGGACACGTGGACTTTAATTATGAAGTTTCCCGTGCGCTCGCAGCCTGCGACGGTGCGATTCTTGTGGTCGATGCCTCCCAGGGCATTGAGGCGCAGACGCTTGCAAACGTATACATGGCGCTGGACCACGACCTCGAGGTAGTCCCGGTCATCAATAAGGTAGATCTTCCGAGCGCGGAGCCCGACAAGGTCGCTTTGGAAATCGAAGATGTAATCGGCATCGAGGCAGAGTCCGCGCCGCGCATTTCCGCGAAGACGGGTCTCAATGTGGACCAAGTGTTGGAGGCCATTGTAGAGCAGCTCCCGCCGCCGGACGGCGATGAGTCGGAGCCTTTGCAGGCCCTCATATTCGATTCGCTCTACGACAGCTATAAGGGCGTCATTGTCTTTCTCCGCGTGAAGAACGGCACGGTTCGGAAGGGTGATCGCGTTCGCATGATGGCGACCGGCGCGGAGGTGGATGTGGTCGAAATCGGCTACTTTGCACCGGGGCGCTTTATTCCCTGCGAAGAGCTCTCGGCCGGCATGGTAGGCTACCTCACCGCGAGCATCAAGAATGTGCGGGACACGCAGGTCGGTGACACGGTGACGCATGTGAAGAACCCGGCGGCCAAGGCGCTCCCGGGCTATAAGAAAGTCACACCCATGGTCTACTGCGGCCTCTATCCCGCGGACGCGGCGCAGTATCAGGATCTCCGCGATGCGCTTGAGAAATTGCAGTTAAACGATGCCTCTCTGACCTATGAGCCGGAGACCTCGCTCGCGCTTGGCTTTGGTTTCCGCTGCGGTTTCCTGGGACTTTTGCATCTTGAGATTATCCAGGAGAGACTGGAGCGGGAGTACGACTTAGACCTCGTGACGACGGCGCCGGGCGTTGTGTACCGCGTCTATAAGACAGACGGCAGCATGATAGAGCTCACGAATCCCTCAAATCTTCCGGACTCCGCGGAGATTGAGCACATGGAAGAGCCCATGGTTTCTGCGGAGATTATGTTGACCAGAGAGTTCATCGGCCCCATCATGCAGCTCTGCCAGGAGAGAAGAGGTATCTATCTCGGGACCGACTACATGGAGCAGGACCGCGCCATCATGAAGTATGAGCTCCCGCTGAACGAGATCATTTACGATTTCTTTGACGCGTTAAAGTCGCGCTCCAGAGGCTATGCCTCCCTCGACTATGAGTTGAAGGGCTATACGCCCTCGAAGCTCGTGAAGCTCGACATTCTCATTAACCGAGAGACCATTGACGCGCTCTCCTTCATCGTCTTCTCGGACGGTGCCTATGAGAGGGGGCGGAAGATGTGTGAAAAGCTCTCGAAGGAGATTCCGCGTCAGCTCTTTGACATTCCGATTCAGGCTGCGGTCGGCTCCAAAATCATTGCCCGCGAGACGGTCAAGGCGGTGCGCAAGGACGTGCTTGCAAAGTGCTACGGCGGCGATATCTCGCGAAAGAAGAAACTTCTCGAGAAACAAAAGGAAGGAAAGAAGCGCATGCGCCAGATCGGCTCCGTCGAGGTGCCGCAGAAGGCGTTCATGAGCGTTTTGAAACTCGACGATGAGTGAGAAACAAAAACTGGAACTGTATATTCACATTCCGTTCTGCGCGTCCAAGTGCCGCTACTGTGACTTTCTGTCCGGCGAGTCGACCCCGGAGGCGCAGCGCGCCTATGTGAATCAGCTGATTGAAGAAATACGCGCGCAGGGGCATATATTGCCGGAGTACCAGCTGAGCAGCATATTCATCGGGGGCGGTACGCCTTCGATTTTGAGCGGTTTGCAGGTGCAAAACATTATCTCGGCGGTCTACGAGAGTTTTGTGGTCGAGGCGGATGTCGAGATTACAATCGAATGTAATCCCGGGACGCTGGACGCGACCAAACTCGAGTATTACCGTGAGGCCGGCATCAACCGCCTGAGTTTAGGGCTTCAGTCCGCGGACGATGAAGAATTAAAGCTGCTCGGCCGGATTCACAGCTACAATGACTTTCTCCACAGCTATGAACTCGCGAGAGCGGCGCGCTTTGACAACATCAACATCGATTTGATGAGCGGAATTCCGCACCAGAGCCTCCACAAGTGGCGGCAGAGCCTCAAAAAAGTACTGCGTCTCCATCCGGAGCATATCTCGGCCTATTCATTGATCATTGAGCCCGGCACGCCCTTTGCGGAACTCTACGGAACGCCG
>CAJPKN010000031.1 GCA_905370385.1 Stomatobaculum longum | reverse complement strand
TTGCTTGAACCGACGGCATGCAATGATAACGCGACAATGCTGCGCATACTGTTACCGAACAGAAAGGCGGGGCGGTGAAGACCTAAAGTCTTCACCGCCCCGCCCGCTTATACGAGAATTAGGGGAGTCTCGTTTTTGCTTTACCTTGCCTTACGGCGTCTCGCGAATCCAAGCACCGGAAGCGTCCACATGGTAGCCGTCCGGCGTCACTTCGTTCGCATACATGGAACCGTACGGTCTGCCGCCGCGGTTTCCGTACACCCAACGGTTCTGAGAAGCATCCCAGTCCCAAGTCGGTGCCGGCGTTACCGGGTTCAGGTAGTACCAGGTGCCGTTGATTTCCTGCCAGCCGGTCAGCATGGAGCCTGTCATGATGTTCAGGTAATACCACTTGCCGTCCGCGCTGTCGTGATACCAGCCCTTGTCCATCGAACCAAACCAGCCATCGTGGATCGTGGAGAGGTGATACCAAACGCCCTGATTGTCCTTCCACCAGCCGCTGTCCATGACACCGTTCTCATCGAAGTGGTAGCTGTAAATCTTGGTCTGGCCGTCAAAGGTGTAAGCGACATCTGCCCAGGTGTTGGTGAGCTTACGGCTGTTGCCGAGCTCGAAGTACCAGCCGTGGCCTGCCGGGTCAAAGTTCACCCAGTTGCCCTCTGCGCCGTTCTGGTAGACACGGTTGCCCGTGCCGGACGGCGTCGTGCTGCCCGTCACACCTCTGCTGCTGCCGCCGCGGCCTCTGCTGCCGCCGCCGCCACCGCCGCCACCGCCGTGGCTGCCGCCGCCACCGCTGTGGCTGCCGCCGCCACCGCCGCCCGGAGTCGGGGACGGAACAATGCCTGCGATTCTTGCGAGGATGCCGTCAATCAGAGCCTTGAGATTTGCATGCTCCGTAACAAGTTCAGCCGTGGTGGGTCTCGGGAGACGGTTTGCAAGCGCATTTGCCTGCGTCACCGCGTTATTGAGATCTGCGAGCTCGGTCGGCGTGAGGTGCGGAATGATACGCGGATCCGTCATCACTGCGTTGCCTCTGTTGATCTCGCCGATCAGGTTGTTTCTCGCATTCTGCCAAGCGGTGTCATCCGCCGGGATGTACATTGCGTAGAGCGTCATATCGCGGGTCACAGCATCGGAGTCCGCGAAGGTCGGTGCCGTCTGGCTGTTCGCCTTACGGAACTGGTCGAACTCATACTCGATGCCCGTTGCCGGATCCGTGTAATTCAGCGCCAGCGCACCGCGCATGGTCGTGTAATCCGGATGGCTCGCGAGGTCGCTGCCGTGTGCAATGCGGAAGGTGTAAGGCGTACCGCGCATTGCGTCGATCACCGTAACCGTATGTGCCTTCTTGTAGCTCAGCACCAGATAATCACCGTTCTTCGCCTCGAAGCTAAAGTTTCCGTCAAAGCCCGCTGCACTTAAGTCTGCCGGGTTCATCGGGACCGTAACGTAATTCACGTTTCCGCTCGGATCGACGGTGCGCTTCCAGAGCTCATAATCGGTGTTGTTCTTGATGCTGTCGTCAAGGCGAGCAATCACGCGCATGGTCGCGTTGCTGTTGGTCGCCGGGACAATCTTGTTGACGCCGTCCACGTCTCTTGCGAGGCCGACCTGCAGGCTCCACGGGAGCTTAATCTCGTTGTTGCCGACCTGCGTCTTCAGCTCGTTTGCGTAGTTGCTTGCCACCGTACCGCGGTTAAACTTCGCGATATAGGTGATGGTGTCAACGCTCGGGTTTGCAAGCGCTGCCGTATCATCCGGGTTGTCAATGAGCTCGGTGAGGAGTCTCACATTGTCTGCCGGATCGAGTGCAAAGCGACCGTCCTTCGGCGAGTAGTCAAGGTCTGCCTTCGGCTGTGCCGGAAGGATGGACTGACCGTTGTAGCTTGCGGATACGGTTACGGAGCCCGCCGGCATCACAATACGCTGACCCGTTGTCGTAAGTCCGCTCAGATTGCCGAGGAGTACGTTCCAACGCTTAAACGTTGTTCCTGCCGGCACATCCGCGTCAAACTTAATCTTGTCGCCTTCCCGGAAGGTAACGTTCGTATCGTCGGCGCCGATCGGAATAATCTGTTCCGTACCGTTAATCATTCTCTTAATCTCGACAACCTTACCGCCGTTCTCAAGCTTTAGCGTGTACTCGGTCGTCGCCGCTGCCGGCGTTCCGGTGACCGGAATCACGGTTCCCTGCGGAATCTGATTCTGCGGCGTCTGGCTGCCGCCGACCGGTCTTGCGACCACCGTGTAAGTCGTGTTCGGGTCGAGGTTGTCAAAGACAATCGCTGCACCCGGCGTGCTCGGGGTAACCCAGCCGGAAGCCGGAACCACGTTGCCGCTCGCATCAATGAGGGAGTACTCCGTGTTCGGTGCGGTCGGGCTGACCGTGATGGTCTTCTGGCCTGCGTTTGCGGCATCGGTACCGACCGTTGCGTTCGCTCCGACTGCCGGCACATTCACCACGGTCGGCTGGCTGCGATCCGACGCTACCACGCTCGTAATCGGGGTGCCCGCTGCCGGGTTCTGTGCGGTTGTAAGTTCGTATACCTGGTACTGCGCGTTAACCGGAAGACCCGTAAACGCACCGCTCTGGAGTGCCGAGCCCGGAAGGGTGGCAATCACGTTGCCGTTCATATCGGTGATTGCGTAGTTTCTCAGGCTGTTTGCACTGTTTACCTTGACCGTACCGGTGCCGTTGTTTGCGACTACGCCGTTTGCGTTCGGCATTGCAAGCACGCCGTCATCCGTCAAACCGATGCGGGTAAAGACCGTCGTATAGGTCTCGCTGCCGTTAATAATCGTCGAGTTGAGCGGCTGAGAACCGGAGCTGCTGGTCCACGGCTGTGCCATGTAGGTCGCCGGGTTTGCCGGAACCGGCGTCGGCTTCGGGACATCCGCCCAAGTGGTCGCATGCCAAATGCCGGAAGCGGTATCCTTGGTCTGCTCACCGACACGCACCGTTGTGTTGCCGCTCAGACTGCCGTTTGCGCTGTGCGCAAAGTTAATCGTATACCACTTGTTCGGATCCTCGACAAACTTCGGGTAGACACTGACTGCCGTCGGGGTGGTTGTGCCGGCCGGAATTGCGAGTTTGTGATCTGCGGTCGTAATCGTGGAACTGTCGGTGTCCGCATCGTAAATCTTCTGCTCTGCACCGCCGTTGATCTTCACATACCAGCCCTCGAGCTTATAGTTGTGAACCGGATCTGCGCTGATTGCGAGATTGCCGTGCGAGTCGAGACCCACCAGCTCCTGCCAGGTGTAGGAACCGACGCGAATGGAGCGCGGCGCCGTATTGCCCGAGATATCACCGTTTGCCGTAGAGGTGTAGCTGACACGCGCCCAGGTGCTCGCATCGTTCAGGTTCTCGACATAGGTAATCGTGATGATGGCACCCTGGCCGTCACTTCCTGCCTGCAGATTAAAGTGCAGGTTCTCATCCGTCCCCTGAACCAAACCGGTCGGACTGCTTGCACCGCCGTTGGTGCCCGGGTTCATGTTCGGCGCGTAGTTGTAGCCCGGAAGGAACGGAACCGCAACCGTCTGTGCGCCGGTTGCGCCGACTGCTCTCGGCTCATCGATGTCCTGCAGGGTCGGTCTGCCGTCCTGACCGTCCAGCTTGTTGCCGTGGTTATCGAAGAACTTTACCTGTACGCGAATCTGATACGCCGGATCGCGTCTGTAGGTGTACTTAATCTTGACGTTCTGGTTCGGCATTTTGCCGGTCAGCACGCCGTTCGTATTGAACTGGAACTCGCCGTTTGCAGCAAGCTTGTTCGTACCGTAAACGCAAGCGTTCTGGTTATCCGCATCACCGCTCACAACCTGCACGCTGTCGTAGACATAGCCCGCAATGGTCGGCGGCGTCATGCCGACAGACTCCTCCGCATTCTTGTTCTCAGAGGTCGCTGCTTTAATCGTGGTACCGGTCTGATCCACATACTCCGTGCGGAGAGAGAAAAACTTGCTCGTATCCACAACATAGAGATAACGAATGGTCAGGTTATCGTTCGGCATCACGCCGCTTACGACATTGCCACCGATCACATTGACCTGCGCAGCGCCGGTGCCGGCACCGGAATTCTCACCGAATTTGCGCTTTTTATCGTTCTTTACAATAACAGATCCTACCTTATAGCCGGGAACCGCCGTTGGGGAGAGCGGAACTGCGGTGACCGTATCGCCCATGGCCTTCTGCGTCGGGGAAACCCAGGGCGCACCGTTCGGATTGAAGGCAATGTGGTTGCCGGAATAGAAGCTGCCGCTATCGGTCGCCGGAAGCTCGGCGTTGCTGCCGTCCAGCATGCGGTAGTGCATTACCGTGTAGTCGAAGTTCTGCGCCACACCGCTCGGAATCCATTTCGGTGCGTACGTCTTGCTATCGCTCGGCATTGCAATCGGAAGCGCCGGCTCAACATACTTCAAAGGATCGGAAGCATCGTACCAGCCGCCAAAGGTGTAGCCCGGATAAGACACGCCCGTAAAATTCGGGAACGCCGGTCTTGCATCGGAATCGCCTGCGTTTGCGGAAGTACCGTTTGAGTGAACCAGCGGAATGCCCGCAAAGCCCGGAACATCTCTCAAAAGAGTACCGGTCTCGCCCGAAACGGAGTTGCTCGTATAGCCGCCGTACGTAACCCCCGGACCGTCTCCGGTGTCAAAGGTAATCGTGGCCGTTGCCGCATAAACCGGCAGCGCCGGGGCTGCCACGGAAAATACCATGACAGCCGCCATCGCCGCGGCGATCCGAGACTTGAAATTATGTCTCAATCTCATCTCATTCCTCCTCAGTGAATCCACGCGCCGTTCGCGTCAACGCGGTAACCGTCCGGCGTTGTCTCATTCCGGTACATGGAACCCATGGGTCTCACAACGGAGTTGGACTTGTAGAACCATCTCTCATTCACCGAGTCATACTCATAGGTGTTTGCAGAGGTGGTCGGTGCAAAGTAGTACCATTTTCCGTTGATCTCATGCCAACCGGTCTGCATGATGCCGGTTGCCGGATCCAGGTAGTACCAGTGCTTATCCGCCTCGTCGTAGTGCCAGCCCATCTGCATCTTGCCGAGCCAGCCGTCGTGCTCTGTATTGCAGTAGTACCAATCCAGTTTCTCATCGCGGAACCAACCGAAGTCCATGATACCGTGCGAGTTGAAGTGATACCAACCGTTCTTGTTGACATCGCCGTTTGCATAGTCAAGCTTTGCCCAGCGGCTCACAAGACGGATACCGCCGTTCAGCGTGAAGATCCACTCGCTGTGCTCGGGGTTCACAAGTTCCCAGTTGCCGTTCGTACCGACCGTGTAGCTCGGCTCATAATCGGCAATGAAGGCCTCGTTTCCGATCAGGTTCGGCTTGCCGAAGGTGCTGCCGACACCTGCGCTGATGCTGCCGCTGCCGCCGCTGCGTCCGCGGCTGCTGCCGCCGCGACCACCGCCGCCGCCGCTTCCGCCGTTACCGCGACCACCGCCGCCGCTTCCGCCGCCCGAAAGGGCATCGTTCGAAATTCTGCCGTAGTGGTCATAACGCGGGTTCAGCGTGTTTTCATAGCGCTGAATTGCATCGAGCAAATCGTCGAGTGCCTGCTGAAGTTCAGCCGCCGTTGCTCTCGGATTGGTGCGCTCAAAGACTGCGATTGCATCGTTGATACCGGTGTGTACGCCCGGAACACCGTTGATCAGGGCAGCGGTCTCCTTGCGCTTTAAGAAGAAGTCATCCGCAAGCTTAATTGCCTTCTTGATCGCATCATCAAGGCCGTTTCTCGCGTTGTCAACTTCCTCCCTGTTGTCCTTCCAGTAGCCGTAGACAATGGTGCGCTTCTTAATCGGCGCGGTATCGTCAAACGCTCTGTACTTATCCGCCTTGCGGCTCCAACCCTGCCAGTCGTACTCAACGCCGGTCGCCGGATCGGTGAGGTGCGTTGCACTGCCGGTCGGCGTGTTGTTGAGAACCGTGCTGTAAAGCGTCGAATAATCCGCATCGCTCGGGGACTCACCCTTTCTCACCGGGAAGCTGTACTGCGGCCACGGTGCGACGGTGTCCTTGTCGTTGATGAAGGTCACCTTGTAAGCCTTCGAGTAAACCAGGTAGTACTTGACACCTTCCTGTGCGGTGAACTGGAAGAGACCGCCGCTTGCGTAGACATCAGCCGGGGTCAAGGTCTCCGGAACGTAGGTCGACGTAGCCGTATCATAGCGAAGCAGCTGGTAGTCGAGGTTGTTCACATCTTCCTTGTCAAGCTGTACATAGGTGTTAAATCTTGCGTTGGACGCCGTTGCGCGCGGCACAAGTCTGCCGTTGACATAGCGCTCAATGTTGGTCTGGACCTCCCAGGCCGCCGTAAATGCCGTCGGGTGGTTTGCCGCATCGACCGTTGCCGGATCGCTCTTCAGTGCCGAAGCAACCGCCGCCGGGACGTTCTTCTTCTGATAGACCACCTTGTAGGAAACATCCGCATGGTTCACATTCATGATGACGCGGTCATCCGGCGTGGTAAGGTCGTTCTCAAGGCCCGGAATCTCGTTCGGATCCAGCGCCATCTCGCCCGGGTTACCGCCGCGAATCTCATCCGTAACCGGCGAATTGCCGTTCAGGTTGCGGTTGTAATAAGCGGTCAGGACCACGTTCGTATCCGGCATCGTGAAGGTCAGCGTCGCGTTGCCGAGCTGGCTCGTGATGCCCGGGATGATACCGGTCGTGACTCTCCACTCCTTGAAGGTCTCGCCCGCGCTGTTGGTTGCCGGTGCGGTCAGGACAACAGTCTCGTCCTTGTGTGCCTCGTCGAAGTAGTTCGTGTTGATTGCGTTGCCGTTTACGGTCGTGATTTCACTCTCGCCGTCCGTCGTCGTGATGCTGAACTTCGGAATTTCAAGCTCGCCGCCCGGATCCATGGTAACCGGCGTTCCGTCCGGAAGCTTGCTGAGCGCGGTGATATCGTTTCTGCCGTGCGGTCTTGCGACCACGGTGTAGGTCTTGTTGGGATCGAGACCGGAGAAGGTAATTCTACCCGGTGTTCCCGCCTGCCAGCCGTCCGCCTGGGTCTCCGGCGTCGTCACGACGTTTCCGTTCTCATCGATGAGTGCGTAGTCCGCATCTCTGTCGGAGGGATCGATCGTGAAGTCAACCTTCGTCTCATCGTCCGGGTTATACGTAATCTGCTTGTTCGTATCAACCGCCGGAACATGTGCATCGCTCGGGCTGCTGATCGGTGCCGGCACGTTCGAAATGTCGTCGCCGACCTGTGCCGTGTTATCGCCCTCTGCCTCGTAGACCTGGTAGGTCGTTCCGGGCGTGAGGTTGTTGAAGTAGGTTCTGCCGGTCACGCTGCCGTCGCCGACGCCCACAACCTTGCCGTAAGGATCCACGACAATGTACTTGTAGCCGGGCTTCGTGTCGTAAGCCGTCACAACGCCCTTACCCTGGGTATCAAGGCTGCCGCCCGCATCCACCGGATGTACGTTGGTACCGAAGACCGCCGGATCCGGATAGAACTTGACGAGGTAGGTCTCGCCGTCTGCGATTGCGTCGCCCGCATTCATCATTGCGCCGTTGTGGAACCAACCCTTGTAGAGGTAGTTGACCTCACCGGTGTAGCTCGTCGCTGCCGGCTCAACCTGACCCCAGGTCTTGTCCTTCCAAGTGTGAAGCGTGGTCGGAACAGCCGGATTCCAGGTGACATGGTTGTCAAACGGTGCAAAGTTAATGTCAATCCACCAAGCCGGATCTTCCTTGAATGCAGCAACGAGATTCTCGCCGCCCTGGAAGCGATCCGTATCCTGAAGGAGGTGCTCACTGCCGTCCATGACACGGTTGTTGTTCGTATCCACGAACCAGCCGTCGAGCATGTAGTGGTAGTCGTTTGCGGTAACAATCGGAAGGAGGCGCTTTGCCTTGAGGTCCGCATAGGTGTAGCCGAGACCTGCGCCGTTGTCCTTCAGCACGCTCACCTTGAAGGAGTTCGTGCCGTTTGCGGTCACATCCGGGGAAACCTGCTTGGTCGGGTCATCCGCCGGTGCCATGTTGTCATGGCTCAGGATACCGAGCTCCGTGCCGCCGACCGTGTCCTTACCGCTGTAGAACTGGATGTTACTCCAAGCACTTGCATCTCTGTTATAACGATAGGTCAGCTTAAAGTCGCCTGTCGGCATCTTCGCTCTGTAGTGGTTGTTTGCGGTGTTGAAGGTTGTTGCATCGCCCGCAATCGGCACACCAACCGGGTTGTCATTGTAGCTGTTGTAGATATAGCCGTAGAGTTCCGGCATTGCAAGCGGATCGCCCTCAACCGTATCATCCGTTGCCTTCGGCGTCACCACCGGCGCAACAATGTTTCTTAAGAGACTGTCGTTCGTGCCGAGATCCTCGTGCGTCAGGGTGAATTCCTGGCCGGTGCCTGCACCGGTATAAACGTAGTTAATCTCGACATTCTGGTTCGGCATCACACCGGTGTAGTTACCCGCCGCATCCGCGCTGCCGGTCAGGGCAACCACAAGCGGGTTCGGATCCTGATCGTTTGCCGTGCCACCCGTAACCACAGTGTAGTGGTCATAGGTGTAACCGAAGGTGCTCACCGGGCTGATGTTAATCGGATCCTCCGGCCTCACCATCGCGGTGGTGGAGGGCGCGACAACCGTGCCCGCCGGCGATACGTGGTTCACCTTGAGCTGGAAGCCCGGGTGAGACGGATCGACGCGATAGCGCCAGGTGATTGCCGCATCCTGACCCGGGAAACGCCCCGTAAACTTACCGTAGTTCGCGCTGCCTGCAACCGTATCGAAGGTACCGAAGGGAGCCGGCGCGGTCTGATCGCTGAACTGATAGGTACTCGGGTTGATAAAGGAATCCACCGGCGCCCAGACATAACCCGGGACAACCTTGAGGTTACCGTTCAGCGGATCCTCAACCGAGAAGCCGCTCGCTGCCGGTGTGGTTCTCGTCTGGAACACGATGCTTCCGTTCTGATTCTCATAGGAAGTCGTATACGCAAACTTGATGTTGTGGTTAACGGTATAGATTGCGTCATAGATTTCCGGAGTTGCCGGGAATACGGACGGAATCGGTGTAGCAACCGCCGGCATTACACCACGCTTGTTCCAACCGTGGAAGTCATAGCCGTACTTCGTGACCGTCGGCGCAAGTGCGTTGGTCGGATCGCCCGCGAGACCGCTGAGCATGCCCGGGGTCGGGGTTCCGCCCTTTGCGTCGAAGGTGATGGTGCTGTTATCTCTCACATAGTGATAGGTAATGACCGTGTCCTGCTTCGGCATGATACCGGTGACCTTACCGAAGTTCGGGCTGGTCGCCGTGCTGTCCGGGGTCAGTTTGAGCGCCGCACCGCCGACAGAGGTCTCATCCGTGTCAATACTGGAAAGACGATAGGACGGAGGCGTTACGGTCGGTGCCGCTTCGTTGACCGGCTCACCTGCCGCGATGCTCTTTGCCGCGCGGTTTTCCGCGCCCGTGACCGGATCGCCGTTTGCATCCACATACTGGAAGCTCAGGGAGTATCCAGCTCTGCGGAGTGCCGCATTGTCTGCCGCCGTTGCGGAGTCCCAAACCGAGAGGCCGTACTTATCCGCCTGGTCTGCGGTGAAGAAGGTGCTGAACGGCGCCACGCTGCTTGCCGCAACGCCCGTGCCCGGTTCCGCAAAGTTCTTCTCCTGTGCAGCCGTCGGCGTACCCACGCCGGAGAAGGCATCCGGAAGATCCTTGCCCGGATCCACCGCCTGTTTCGAAACACCGATGTTGGAGCCCGCAATGCTCTGCATAACAGAGAGCTTATTGGTTCCCTTAATATAGATATTGCTCGGCTTGCCTTCGCCGTCCGTGTTGCCGGTAACGTTGATCACGGAAGCACCGGAGGGCTTGCTGCCCGCGAGCTTCAGTGCACCGGTTTCAAAGTTGATTGCACCGCGGCCGTCGGTCTTGGAAACGTTGCCGCTAACACTGGAGCCGTGCTCCAGCTGAAGCGTTCCGCCTTTAACGTCAACCGCAGCGCCTGCCGTTTTAATGCCGATTTTCGAATCCTGTAGCGACGCCTGGTCGCCGAGACGCAGGGTACCGCCGGTAACCGAAATGAGCGAGGTAGAACGCTCTGCGGTGCCACCCTTCAAAATCAACTTCTCAATCGTGTACTTACCGGTACCGGTCTGCGTAAAGAGCGGCGTGCCCGGCGTACTCGAAGTCACCTCAACGGTCGGTCCGGTGTACGGGGTCGCCGTCGAATTCTTCTCATAGTCCGTTGTCGCAATGACAACGTCGGTGCTACCGCTGCCCGAAAGCGTAACCGGAGCGCCGTTGTAGTTCTGGATGTAGATATAACCCTTTTTGCCTGCCAGCTTGTCTACCGCGTGCTGTAAGGTCGCAAAGGGATCCTCATAGGTACCCTGACCGGAATCGTTACCGCTAGTACTGTTAACATAGTAGGAAGTCGCCTTGATCAGGAACGCAACTCTGCGGTGAACCGTCTCGTACGGGTGCAGGTCAATCTGCCAGGAGTATCCTACACCGGAGTCGATGTTATTGGTTCTGTCAGGCCCTCCGCCGACAAACATGTACTTCCAGTAGTCATAGTAGTGACCGACCCAACGCTTATCCGGCGGCGTTAAACCGAGGTTCGAATCGTTGGTAATCAAATCGAAGGTCTGCAAGGTCGTGCGGTTAACCATGTGGAAGCCGGTGGGCGTGATAAAGCAGGTCGCATTGTCATCGCCGTTGATCATGCTGTCCGCACCGGAGCCAATCCAGAAACGACCGGTCGTGTTGGTCGTGTTGTGGAGGTAGTAGTCGACAATAACGCTTCTGCCGTCCGGACCCGGGGAGACCAGCATGCGGTACTCGACACCGAGGTTTGTGTCCGTAACGACATCACCGTTGTTGTTCGGTGACGGCTTTAAAGCCTTATATCCCGGTAAGCTAAAATAGCTGCTTGCCGACGGAGCCGAAGCCGTGGGGCTATCCGCCTTGACAACCCAAGTCGCATATCCTCTGTGGGACCAAGTGGTCTGAATGCTGCCGGCCGTATAGGTGTGCTGACCGGTATCCAAACCGTGAATATCAAAACGTTTCGTGGCAATGCTATCGCCCTCCGAGGATGCACCCGTTGTAGCCGAGATCCACTCGAAGGCGGTAGCTTCTGTCGCACCGTTGTTACTTCCGCCCGGCTGCAACTCCGTCGCATATGCATTCTGCACGCCCATGCCGCTCATAGCGAGGCCAAAGATCATGAGAAATGCGAGGAGCTGAGCGAGTGCTCTCCGCAGGATACCGCGGAAAGAATTCTTGCTGTTGCTCATTGAATATGTCACGCTCCCTTCTTAGTTGGGGTCTGCCACAAAGACAGCCAAATCTTCCGGAACGTCGTTCTTCGTGACGGTCGTGGAAGGTCCTGCGATCAGACCGCGCACAAAGTGGTTCCGCTCGGTTCTGTCGTAGTGATAGAAGCCCGGACCGGCGCTGCCGTTGTTTCTCCAACGCGGCGCGTCCTCATCTCCGGTGAAGCCGAGGAACTGACCGTTGTAAACAAGGATGTAACCATCGCCGGTGTTCAGCACGCGTCTGCCGTTCATGATTCTGCCGCTTCTGTCGACCACGTAGAAGCGGTACTGCGGCGTGCCGAGCGTGCCCACATTCTGCACGACAATGCCGTAGCCTGCCTCTTCCGGTGCATCCAGGCGAAGGCCGTTGATGTAGAACTTGTTGTCTCTCTTCTGAAGGATGTTGCGGTTGCCGTAAGCCTTGCCGCTCGGGGAGAACGCAAAGGTTCTCGGACCGTCCGCCAGCTCAACCGTAATCTCCTTGCCGCTCTGCATGGAGCCGTCGTTTATCTCATCCGGGGAGAAGAGGTAGAGATCCGCCTTCTCAATGCCGTAGAGGTCGCCGTTGATGAAGTCCGCAGCGGTCCAAGCATCCACATCGTACTGTGCGACAAACTCGCTCTTGCCCTTGAAGAGGACAAAGCCGGTCTTCATTCTGCCGATACCGTCGAACGCGTATTCCTTCTGGCCCACGCGCAGAATCTTGTTGCGGTATGCTCTGCCCTTCGAGTCACTTCTCCACCATGAAGCCTCGAGGTCAATGTTCTGATCCTCGTCGAGGTTTGCGGACGGGTACATCCAGAACCACTTGTTCTTCATGAGAACGCCGCCGTCGTAGCCGCTGTAGTAACGGACACGCTCGTCGCTGGTCGGGTTGGAACGCACTGCATTCGAGATGCTTGCGACCTTATCCCACCACTCGATCATGACACCCTTCTCATCGAAGCCGTAGGTAGCGCCGTTGATGTCGCGCTGGAAGGGCTGCTCGCCCGCGCGGCTTCTGTACTTCTTGGAGTCGGCACCGAAGTAGAACCACATCTTCTCGTAGTCCTGATAGTCTCTGCCGGTGACTTCGCTCGTCAGATGAGAGCCCCAGTCATAGTAGAGCCAGCGGTTCGTGTAAAGCGCGCCGTCCTCGTCCGCATAGTAGCGAGCGTTCACGAAGGGATCCTCGTCCTGAATGACATTGCCCTCTTCGTCAATCCAGCCGGTCAGCATGACACCGTTCTCATCGAACGCGTAGGTCTTGCCGTCTACCTGCTTGCGGAAGCCCTTGCCCTTCGCGCGGAGACCTTTGCCGTCCTCGCCGAAGTAGTGCCAGCCGCCCTCGCCGTAGGTGCCGTCCGGATCGCTCTCGCTGTCAATGAAGACCCAGGCGTTCTTCACCATACGGCCGTCCTGATCGACATAGTACTCGTCGCCGCCGAAGCTGAAGATGCGGTTCTTCAGGATGAACCCGGAATCGCCGAGATAGAACCAATCTTCCTTCGACTTCTTGAAGGCGTTGACTACCGGCTGATCCTCCCGGTTCAGATACTGCCACTCGTCTCCGACTTTGGTCCAGCCTTCGATGGCGTAGGCTGTGACGGTCGGAAAGAGGCAAGCAGCAGCTGCCGCCAGCAGAAACGCTCTGGCTGCTTTGACATGCTTTGTGTGTTTCATGTCCCTCCCCTTTCTCTCTGCAGTGCTGGGTAAGTCTCACGACTCTCCCGCAAAAGGGCGCTATATCCCTTCTGCATATTAATATTTTCTTAACCAATCTATCACTTCTGTTCCGCTTTGTCTATAGCTGTTCCGAGTCGCGGAATAATTTTTCCTATTTTCGTGATTTTTCCCAGTTCAATCCGCATCATTTTCAATTCTTTATGTATATATCCTCTGTTTTCTGCATCGGAATTGATGCATATCGCTCGCAGTATTCATATGCCATGACACCTGCTTGCATAACTTGTCAAAAAAACGCCTTTTGTCCCTTTTTCCACAGTTTACTGTCCCGATTTTATGCCGATCCGCTGTCTCGATCTCCAAACCGATGAAAATTAAGAAAAATCTGCGAATACGAAGGCCGCGGCCGCCGGTTCACACCGTTTACGGCTTTTCTTTTTGCGACTCTTGGCTTAAAATGTAGGGAAATGCTGAGAAAGGAGTTTTGGAATGGCTAAATTATTTGGCAGACTTGCGCGCCTCGCACTGGTCGCAGGCGCAGCGGCGGCGGCAGTCTCCTACTACCGTCAGTACACCGAGTTCCACCGCGATCTGGATGAGGAGTTTCACGACTATGAGGAGGGCGAGGAAGGTGCAAGCACCGCGCATACCGCAACCCCGAACCGGAACTATGTGTCCCTGAACGCTAAGCGCGACGAGTTTACGGCTGCGGCGCAAAATACCTTTGAGGCGGCAAAGGGTATGGTTTCGAGCGCTGCCGGTATGTTAAAGGATGTCGGCAACATTCTCGCGGACAATCTTCAGGCGGCAAGCGCCGAGAAGAACTCTCATGCTTCCGACTGCGGCTGCGCTTGCCACTGCGACTGCGAAGAAGCGGTTGAGAACGTGACGGAGAACGCAGACAAAGCCGCGGAAATCAGCTCCGATGAGCTTCTCGCGAAGTCCTATGCGGCTGCCGGCAACGCGGCAAAGCCCGCAACCGAAATCACCGAGGAGCTGTAAGCCGATCCGTATTACAAAGTCGTATTACACAGAAAAGAGCAGACAGAGAAGCGAACCCTTCTCTGTCTGCTCTTTT
>CAJPKN010000030.1 GCA_905370385.1 Stomatobaculum longum | reverse complement strand
ATACTGCGCTGACGGCAAAGGAGTTGGCGCTCTTTCAGATTCTCTTCCGAAACCGGGGGAAAATCGTTACAACAGACGCTCTGTGTGACGCTCTCTGGCCGGACGGCAGTTTTGGTCTGGAAAGTTCGCTGATTGTCCACATGCGCCATTTGAGGGAGAAGGTAGAGGCAGAGCCGTCAAAACCCAAATATCTCATCACGGTACGGGGGCTTGGCTATAAGTTGGAGAAGGAAGCATGAAGCGAAGGTTGGGAAATAGGCTGCAACTACTTACGGGCATTGTGCTGATGATGGCGTTTCTGTTCTTTACGGATCTACTGATTGTTGGGATTGCGGCGATTCGATATCATTCGGTCGATTATCAGTATCCGCAGGAGATACTGACACATCTGTCGGTAAACAACGGAAGGTATGCGTTGGATGAGCAAGGAGCGAAAAGTCTTTTGAAGCACGGGCAGTTTGCCATGATATTAGGTAAAGACGGAAACATTCTGTGGAGTGTAGCGCTCCCTGAAGAGCTCAGAAAAACCTATACATTACAGGACGTTGCCAAGTTTGCCAGATATTATCTTGAGGATTATCCGGTACACAGCTATGTTTTCGAGCAGGGCTTGCTCGTGATCGGAGGAGAAAAAGATCAGGTATGGAAATATACCCTTGAGTTTGATGTGAACCTGTTAAATTACCTTGCGAAGATAGTTCCGTTGCTGCTTTTGTCCAATATCGTTGTGCTGGTGGCAGTTCCGACCCGGATACAGAAGCGACGCGCAAAGCAAAGGGAAGAGGAGCGTACAGAGTGGATTGCAGGCGTATCACATGATATTCGCACACCGCTTGCCATTGTAATGGGCAACGCGGAAATGATAGCCGCTTCGACCCGGGAGGAAGAGGTCAGGCAAAGAGCGAAATCCATTGAGTCACAAGGAATCCGGCTCCGCCGGCTCGTGGATAATCTGAATCTTTCCGGCAAGCTGGAGTTTGGTGCAGGGAAATTTGAAAAACAGAAAGTGAGAATCGGCCGCTTCCTCCGAAAGACCCTCACAGAAATCATGAATCAGACGGAGGATGATAGATACCGGTTCACACTCGAAATCGAGGACAGCCTTCAGGATTCGGAACTTTGCTTCAATGAAGATTTAGTAGAGAGAGCGGTCATGAATTTGCTTCATAATGCAATTCGACATAATGCGGACGGATGCAAGATTGAAATGCGGCTGTATCAGGATAGTAAAAATCATGTCTTTCTGAAACTTAGTGATACTGGAAAAGGTGTATCAAAAGAACTTCTGCGCAGACTGAACAGCAGAGGCTATGAGTGGGAGTTCGGCACCGGGCAGCATGGCCTTGGACTAAAGATTGTAAAACAAGTGGCGGATTGGCACCGCTGGAAACTATTCTTTGCCAACGGCGAACAGGGCGGATTGGCTTGTACCATACGGCTGAAATGAGAAGAAGGGGAAAATTCGAAGCATTACCGAAAGGACGCGGACACTTGCTCCATAAACTTTGAGACAATCGGTGTTAAGGTCTGATGTTGATTCCAAATCAGATAAAATTATAAAATATCTAAATGCAATCAAACTAAGAATAGCAAGATATATTTTGAGATAAGCCTATGATAAAATAGAAGCGGGATAATTTCGAGGAAACGCTTGCATAGGAGGAGGGGGAATATGCCCGCACTTGTGATTATATTGGCCTTTTTCGGCGTTAATATCGCTCTGAGTGCCTTTGGCTTTATCATACTGTATATGCCGTATGCGGTCGGATTTCTTGTGAGCCTAATTTTGTGCAATACGAACCCCGCAATTCAGGCTTTGATTCCGGGACACCCGTGGATGAGCTTTGTTTCGGTGTTGGCCTTGACAGAAGCGCTTATTGCAATCCTGACACACATCAAACAGATTTCCTGTTCCTTTATTATTTTCAGCTGTAGTGTTTTTACCGGACTTGTCGGTGCAATTGCGTTTGAAAGCATGAATCCGGATTCTGTTGCCTATTGCATCTTTGTCTCGGTTGTTTACCTGCTTCTCACAGGATTTGCCCTTCTCCTGAATATGCGTAATCTTCCGGAGAATATCATTTACAAGACTTTGCCGATGCGAATCATTTCCGGCATTTTTTACGGCCTGTCGGTGGCAATTATATTCGGTGTTCTGACGAGGGGAATATGGAAACCTTATTTTGTCAACAGTGGAAGCGATACAAAAAGAATTGCGTTTCTTCTGAATGTGGTGTGTGGCGTACTGGCGGGTGCTGCGTTGCTCTTCACGGTATTCTCCCGGAGTGGAAACCGGGAAGATAACGGTGGTGAGGATGCAAATTCGTAACGCTGTGCTTCTCCGCTTATAAACAGCTGTAAAGCGTTGATTCAGATAGGCGTTTCTTCGCGTACATTCCGGCCTTCTCGCGGAGAGCCTTGTATTGGGAGCCCTTTTGCTGTAGCAATACAGCAGAGGGCTTTTTTGAGATGCTTATGTTCTTTCTTCTCGAGGCCTAAGAAAACAGCACCCCAAAAAGTGAAATATTTCTAACATATAGGATTGACTCATCTGAAATGAAGTGATATATTTATCACACAAGTTACAAATACATCACTTTTTGAAAGGAAAGTCATATGAGGAGAGTCTCGTTAGCGGAGCAGTTATTCATTACACCCGCCTTTATACTGGTTCTGTGTTGGCAGTATTGGCTGTGGTCTAGAACGGATTGGAAACCGGAATATGCACACACAAAGTGGCAGCTTGTTCCGTTGTTCCTTCTGGTGCTCCTCGTTTGGCGCAAACTGAGCTATCAAAAAGAGCAGGTGGATGAACTTGCAAGCGCAAATATGAAGCGCTGCGATGCCATCTGTTACAAGATAGCGTTTTGCCTGCTGCTTGTGATTGCCTTTGCCGGGGGCATACTATCCCATGTAGAACTGCTAAATGCAGCAAGTATGGGCTGGATGATACTGGGGGTGCTATTTACCATGAGCATTTTAAGAACTGCCTTATTCGTTCTTTTCGATAAGAAGGGACTGTAATCATGGCGCTAAAAACCAAGATAAAGCAATATCGCGAGGAGGCAGGCTATAAGCAAAGCGAGTTGGCAGAGATGGTCGGCGCCAGAAGAGAAACGATAGTCCATCTCGAGAACGGCAAATACAATCCCTCGCTGAAACTCGCCATGGACATCGCAAAGGTATTTCATAAAAGCGTTGAAGAACTGTTTGAATTTGAAGATGAGTGATGAAGGTAATGATAGATATTCTGTTGCATCGCATGGAACGGAAGAAAGAGGCTGAGATCCCGAACTTTAGCGGGCATTGCAGCCTCTTTTTTCTGTTGACCATATGCTGATGTAATACCGATTGAGAGCGTCGCAAAGTGAGCTCAGAGGATTGCAGACAGTCAAAGTCCAAAAAATAGAAAGGTACTTGACAATATGACGGAGCGAGATTATGATACATCTTGCAAGGCACCTTACTAATTGAAAAATGACTTGTTAAGATATAACGCATACGGAGGTTGATGATAGAATGAATACGAATACAGAGAAGAGAGAATTGAACGTTACGGAGGAGAGATGCGGAGGCTGCGGCCGGCGTTGCCCGCTGAGTGAGCTGAAATGCGAGAGAGGGCGCAGACTGAATGGAGGTTCGGAGATGGCGGATTGGGAACACGGAAGTGGTAAGAGCCGTAAAGGAGAACGCGATGCACATGGTCGTGAAGAGGAATTCTTGCACGGCGAGCATGGATTGCATGGCGAGCATGGATCGCACGGTGAGCATGGATCGCACGGTGAGCATGTGCAGCACGGTGAGCATGGATCGCACGGTGAGCATGGATCGCACGGTGAGCATGGATCGCATGGCGAGCATGGACCGCACGGCGAGCGCGGATCTCACGGATGTCGCGCTCGCGGAATGCATGGGGGAGAGGGTTGTCACGGAGAAAGAGCAGGAAGAACGCTTCCGTTTGATATTGATGCCGAGGGGACCAAGGGGCTGTATGCTCGGCTGCGAGAATGCGGACACTACCTGTTTCATCGGCAGGGGGCATACGTCGGCCAGGAACGCGTGTTAAAAGAGCTTTCCGAGAACGGCGGGACAATGTCACAGAGAGAGCTTACGGAACGCCTGCAGTTACAGAGAGCATCCGTGAGCGAGATTCTCGGTAAGCTGGAACTGCGTGCGCTCATCGAGAGAGAACAGAGCATGAGAGATCGCCGCTCTCAGGACATCAGCCTGACAGAGGAAGGAAAACGAGCGGCGGAAGGGATTGCGGGCAGACAGGAAGCGGAATACAATGGCCTCTTTGACGAGATTACGGAAGAAGAGCAGAAAACACTCTATGAACTGCTCGGCAAGCTTCTGGAAAAATGGAGAGGAAAGCAAAAGTGATTCTCTGATCGATCATAGCATCGAGCGAGGCGCAAACCCTTGTAAGGTCATTCGACGTATTACCGAAGAGGATGCAAAGAAAAACTGGGACAAATGAGCTTTGTGGCTGTAAATAAGAAGACGGCGCTGTCTTACCGATACAAAACGGTAAGACGGCGCTTGTTTTATTTGTGGAGAAGAGATCCGGAAGCTTCGGCGTGACATGAGCTTGAAAAAAAGTGTATTTTCACTTGACAGCGCACAGAACTCGGGATAAAGTAAATGTATCAGATACAAATACAAGTTAAATGCACTTGAGAAAGCGAGAAATAAGATGACAAGCGAGACCATTCGAGAGAGAAAGAGTGTCAGAACCTATCAGGAGAAAGCAATCGACGGAGAGAGCATGAGTCAAATCCGGATTTTTCTGACGGAGGTGGGCAACCCCTTCGGTGTTCCGATCCGCTTCGATATTCTCGATGCGAAGCGGGACAAGGTCAGCAGCCCGGTCATACTCGGCGCGGATACCTATGTGGCCGGAAGTTATAAAAGACAGGAAAATGCGGAGCTTGCCTTCGGCTATAGCTTTGAGAAGTTCGTGCTCTATGCAAGCGAACTCGGACTCGGTACGGTATGGCTTGCCGCGACCATCGACCGCAAGGCGTTTGAGAAGGCTGTCAAATTGCAGCCGGATGAGGTGATGCCGGCGGTTTCGCCGCTCGGCTACGCTGCGGAGAAACGCTCTGTCCGAGAGAGCCTGATGCGCAAGGGAATGAAGTCCGATGCGCGCAATCCCTTCGAGTCGCTGTTCTACCAAGGGGATTTCGAGCATCCGCTGCGTCGGGAAGAAGCGGGCAAATGGGAAAAGCCGCTTGAGATGGTGAGACTGGCGCCGTCTGCGACCAATAAGCAGCCTTGGAGGGCAGTCGTAGATGCGGATGCGGTTCATTTTTACGAGGTGAAAACGAGAGGTTATGCGAACGAGACAACCGGAGATGTGCAGAAAGTGGATCTCGGCATTGCGCTCTGCCATTTTGAAATCGCGGCAAACGAGGACGGATTCAAGGGGCATTTTGTTCAGAAGGATCCGCATCTGGTGACGGCAGAAAATACGGAGTATATCGCGAGCTATCGCCCGGAGGTCTGACAATGGATACAAAGTTTTCATCCGCAATCCACACGCTGATTCTCATTTCGGAAGCGGATCGGGAAATGAATTCGGAACAGCTTGCAGCCAGCGTCGGGACCAACCCGAGCTATATCCGGAAACTGACTGCGAAGCTCGGTAAGGCGGGCATCATAGAGAGCAGGCGCGGAATCAGCGGAATGCATCTCGCCAAAGCGGCAAAGGATATCACGCTGTTTGAGATCTACAGTGCGGTGACGGATACGCCCTCCCTGCATCTCTTTGATCTCCATCAAAACCCGAATGATGCCTGTATCGTAGGACACAACATCCGGCCGGTTCTCGGCGGAATGTTTCGTGACATGGAAGCAGGGGTTGAGCGTGAACTGCGAAATATGACACTTGCCGACTGCATCGGCAATATGCGGAATTATATTGAAAATAGGCACGAAACTGACGGGGGAAGGAAAGAAAATGAAAGCAGCGGTTTTGACACAGTATGATAAGAACGGCAGAGAATTGGAAATCCGGGAGCTTCCGATTCCGGAGCCGGGAGCGGATGAGGTTCTGGTCAAGGTGATGGCGGCAGCGGTAAATCCGCTTGACAATATGATTATGCGCGGTGAAGTGAAGATGATTGTTTCTTATAAAATGCCGCTCGTGATGGGAAATGAGTTTGCGGGTATCGTCGAAAAAACGGGGAAAAATGCGACCCGCCTTCAAGTAGGGGACCGTGTTTACGGCAGAATGCCCTTAAAGAAAATCGGGGCGTTTGCCGAGTATGCGGCAGTTCGGGAAGATGCGCTTGCACGCATACCGGAGTATCTGTCCTTTGAAGAGGCTGCGACTGTCCCCTTAACCGCGCTTACGGCCATGCAGGCATTTGAAATCATGAAGGTTAAGGCAGGGGAGAGCGTCTTTATCTCAGGAGGAACAGGTAGTCTCGGCGCCATGGCGATTCCGGTGGCAAAGAGCCTCGGGCTGCACGTCTATACCAACGGCAGCGGAGACGGAGATAACGAAGCGCGGGTAAAGCGTCTCGGTGTGGAGAAGTTTATCGATTATAAGAAAGCGCGTTACGTAGATCAACTGTCCAATGTGGATCATGTGTTGGATACCCTCGGAGATCGGGAACTTCCGGATGAGTTTTCAATTTTGAAGCAGGGCGGAAGTCTGGTCTCATTGCGGGGAATGCCGAACGGACGCTTCGCGGAGAGAAGCGGTATGCCGTTTTGGAAGCGCATCCTGTTCCGGATTGCGGGCAGCAAGTATGACAAGATGGCTGCGGCCAAAAACCAGAGCTATGATTTTTTGTTTGTGCATGAGAGCGGAAAACAACTGGAAGAAATCGGAAAGCTGTTTGACCGAGAAAATCCCTTGCAGGCATCGATTGACAGCGTCTATTCGCTCGATCGGGTCAATGAGGCGCTCGCCAAAGTGACGGCGGGAGGCTCGAACGGCAAGACTTTACTGAAAATAGCGGAATAAGCGTAAGCCCGTAAACTGCCAGGCAGCGGTTTGCGGGGCTTCCGACAACCTGCCACGTCTACTTCGGTGATGTGATGATTGCAGACGCAGGCGGACGCCGCGCGCACATGCCGCTGGCAGACGGTATTTCTCCGACCAAGGGCGGCGATACCAACGGACCGACCTCTGTCGTGATCTCTTGCGCGAAGATGGATCAGCGCCACACCGGTGGCTGCCTCCTGAACCAGAAGTTTACCCCGGCTGCGCTCGCAGGCCAGAAGGGCATTGACAACCTGGCGGCTTTGATTCGCTCCTACTTCGAGATGTGGGGTCACCACCTGCAGTTCAACGTCATCAGCCGCGAGACCCTGCTTGATGCGCAGAAGAACCCGGAGGAGTACAAGGACCTCATTGTCCGTGTCGCGGGCTACAGTGACTACTTCAACAACCTTGATCCGAAGCTCCAGAACGAGATTATCGAGAGAACCGAGCAGGAATTCGCCTGAATTTGCCTTGCGAAAGAATAAGACTCCTTATGTGTCATAGCTAGGGATGAGCCCCCTTTCGAGCGGACAAGAGTAATTTCTTGTTTGCCCGGAAGGGGGCGTTTTTTGACAAAAGCTCCCGAAACCGGCAGGGGTATGAAATTACGAATATAAGGTAGAACTAAGGCTTGTAACATGTTGACCGTATAAAAAAATGGGACTAGAGTAAAAATATATTCGGATTATAGTGGTGAGAATGGCGACCACAAATCGCAACGTGCATATCGATTCGGTTCGTGGCAGAAAGCAGAGATTTCGCTTGAAAATATGGATTACTATGTCGGTTGCGATTGCGATGTTTCTGAAACACACAGAGTTCTATGACAGTGCTTCTCGGTTCTCAATGAGGAAATAGAAATAAGACATGGAGGTAAGGCCAATGAATGTAACATTCAGAAATGCGGGATTTGATTATTCCGTTGAGAGTATTCTGTTATTTCAAACCGAAGAAACAGCTTCCTACTGGTCTGATTCCCTGCGTTACTTTTACCCGGAAATCAACCAGAACATACAAGCATGGAAAGAAAGAGAAAAAGAAGACTATCTTCGAACCGCCATGCGAAAAATATGGGACAGAGTTCTGCCGGAGATTGAAGCAAAAGAATGCCGGTATCATGAGCATTTTCAGAAATATCGAAATCAAATTGAGGATGCACTTTCAGATGCCTTTGAACTGGATAGCAGAACAATGTTCAACGAGCTGCTTGCCAATATTACGTTAAATCCGATTTGCCCGCGGTTCCTTCGAGAGGAAAAGTTCGACCTGTTTTACATGAATAGTGAACGCGGAGCGCTCGGAATAACACTCCACGAAGTGATTCATTATTTTTGGTTTTTTGTGTGGAATCGGCATTTTCGGGACAGTTATGATGAGTATGAGACGCCATCCTTGCAGTGGATTTTGAGCGAGATGGTTGTAGAGAGCATTATGAGCGACAAGCGTTTGAGCACAATTAACCCATATTATCCGAGAGAAGAGGGCGCTTGTGTCTATCGTTATTTCTTAGACATGAAAATCGAAGGTAAGTTGATTTTGGATACACTCATGGATTTACATGAAAATCGCTCTATTACCGCCTATATGGAAGCGGCTTATGATTACTGCAAGCGTCATGAAGCGGAAATTCGGCAACATATTCGACAGAGTGAGAACAACACAGCTGAGTCCGGTACATCGCAATGAAATCCGAAAGATACTTCCTTGCAAGCTTGATTACGAGAAGATACCGGAAGCCGATATCAATGTTATAATTACGATTAGCGAAGGCATCAGTCGAGTTTAGGTCGGAAGGGAAGAAGTTGCCCCCCTGTATGGATTGAGTTGCCTATGGAGAGACTGTTTGGAAAAACGGAGGTACTGCTGTTTTGAAAACACTGGTTGTGTATTATTCCTATTCCGGTATCACAAGAAAATTGGCGGAAGATATTGCCTTACTGACAGACGGAGAATTGCGAGAGCTGAAGCCTCAAAAGCCGTATTCGTATTCTTACAATACAGCTGTGAAAGAAGTCAGAGGAGAGATTGAGAGAGGATATTGTCCGCCGCTTGCAGAGGGGGCAGAACCTGTTGGGGATGCAGAGTTGATTTTTATAGGTTCGCCGAACTGGCTTCATACCTTTGCACCGCCGGTGCTGTCTTTCCTTCGGGCTGTTAATCTGAGCGGAAAGACCGTGATTCCCTTTTGCACGCACGGAGGCGGAGGTTTCGGGGATATGCCGGAGCGCTATCGAAAAGAGTGTAAGGGCGCTCGGCTAAGGGACGGCATTGCCTTTAAGGGGGATTACAGCTTTGATATGTTGGAAGCCTGGATTCGCAGCTTATAAGCGCTATCATTCTTTTGACGAAATAGCGGATGAAGGTAGCTCAGAGAATTGAATGTACGCGTGAACTGCGCCGCAGCAAATGCACTTTACATTTGCTGCGATTTTTGTTGCTCTTTGAAGAATTGCGGTAAGCATAGCATCCGGAAATGCAATGGGGTACAATAGGGCTTGATGAAAACAAATCGACAAACCTTGTTATGGGAGGCCTATGATTCAGTATATCTGTAAACAGTGCGGCGCGCAGCTGGAGCTCGGCAGTGCCGGCGGTTTTCGTTGTTCGTATTGCGGGGCAAGAGCCTTTCTGTCGGATGCCGAATTAAAAGGGAATACGGAATTCCGGAAGAAGCTGCTGTCCTACTATAAGGCCAAGGCGGATGCGAAGGAGCAAGACTACAGCGGAGACACACTTTGGGAAGAGAACGGCAGTGCAAGTTATCGCATGCAGAACGGGAAAACGCTGATGCTTTCCTATATGGACCACTATTCCTATCCCGAGCTTGTGTGCTACCTCTGCCGGGAAACGGTGGTTTATGTATTCGATCGTGAGGAAGGGGCAAATGCCTTTTTGCGGGGGCTATCCCAGCTCGCCTTTCCCGCGGCGGATGTGAAACTGGTCCGTTGTTTTCCGCAGTTGAAGAGCAAACTCTATCTGGACGAGGGGAAGCTTGGCCTTGTCTATACGCGGAAGCCGTATTTCTACCCGGCGGAGGTATTTGCGCCGTTTGCATCGGAACATTTGGCCTGGGTTATCTCCCGCATGGAAAATATCTGCTGCGCCCTCGAGTATTCGGAACTGGAGCACGGGAACATCACGGCAGCGAGTCTTTTTATCAACCCGATCACGCATGAGGGCATGCTCTTTGGCGATTGGCGCGATGTAAAGAAAAAAGAGAGCAAGCGGAATTTGCGGGATCTCCGGGAGGCGGCGAAGTCGGTTGCGGAAGATATGCATCACCCGCGGGAGCTGGAGGCGTTTCTTCAGTCGGAACCCGCAGCGGATGCCTACGCGGACTTTGCGGCTTGGGACCTGGTGATTGAAGACGGCTTTGGCGGCCATCGTTTTACAAAAATGGATTGAGGCAGGAGGAAATTATGGGTTACGGAAGTTATTCGGCGGCGGATTGGCAGAAACTCAAAAACAGCAGAAAACTCTCCAACGGGCAGAGCGTGGGAGAGGTCTTTAAGAGAACGGAATGCAACCCGAAGATGGATCCTAAGTTTATCGGCACGCGGGAATGCTTTGACTCGGAGGAGCATCCGAATACCACGCCGATTGTGGTCGGTTTGGACGTGACGGCTTCGATGGGCTATCTCGCGGTGGAACTTGCGACCGGTGCCCTGAATGAGTTGATTACCAAGCTCTACTCCACCGGCGCGGTTGAAGATCCGGCGCTCATGTGCGCGGCCTACGGTGATTTTCAGGACAAGTCACCGCTGCAGGTTACGCAGTTTGAATCGGACATTCGAATTGCGGAGCAGCTCTTGGAACTCTATTTTGAAAACGGCGGAAGCGGAGAGGTGGTTCCCACCTGCCTCTGGGAGTTTTTGGCGAGACACACCAACATCGATGCGATTCGGAAGAGAAAGCAGAAGGGCTTTTTGTTTACCATAGGGGATAATGCGGAGATTCGCAGTGGGTTCGTAGGAGCTACGGTAGAGCGCGTTATCGGGGATGCGCTTCCGGGGGAAGTCACGAGGGAGGGTCTTTTACGGGAAGTTGAGGAGTCCTTCCATGTGTTCCATATTATGATAGGGCACGAAAACAAGGAGAATGCGGAACTTCTGCCGGGGCACTGCATGGTGCTGGATCGCGAGAGCACTGCCTGCCTGCCGGAAATCATCATCAGCACCATTCAGCTCCAAAAGGGCGAGGCGCGGGAGGATGTTCTATCGCGCTGGGATGAGCTGAACCGACCGGTTATCAGTGCGGCGCTTGCGCAGCTCTCGCTGCAGGCGGACGCCGACATTCAGTTATGAGAAGCATTGCGGTCATCGGGAAAAATTTCGGAGATGAGGGAAAGGGGCTTGCGGTAGCAAGCCTCTCTCGCGTTCTCGGGAAACCGCTGATTATTAAACACAACGGCGGCGCGCAGGCCGGGCACACCGTGGAAGATGCGGAGGCTGCTTGGCGCTTTGTACATCACCAGATCGGTGCCGGGGCAGAGTACGGAGCGCCGACATTGTTTGCGGAACACTTTATGCCGGATCTCTATCAACTCGGGAAGGAAGTCGCGGACTTTACGCGGCTTTTCGGCTTTGTCCCCTTGCTCTATTCCGAGAAAACAGCGCGCGTCACAACCATAGACGATGTGCTCCTTAACATGGGAGCGGAAGCCGCCCGCGGCGATGCGCGGCACGGCTCCTGCGGCATGGGCATCGATGAATGCGTACAGCGAAACCGCACCGGGTACGGGCTCAGCGTAGAGGAAGTCGCCGCATGGAGCGAGACAGAGCTCTTACAGCGCTTGCGGGAGCTACGGACACGCTACACGAGAGAAAGAGCGGCGGTGCTCGGCATAGACCGCGGGAACCCCTACTTTGAACTGTTGGAAAATGACACAGTGCTTCAAAATTACGTCGCGGAAGTGAAGGCGAACGTAGGTCTTCTGACTTTGGTGGATGCAAACCGGGATTGGCTTTCACAATTTGAGCATCTCATTTTTGAGAGCGGACAGGGCCTTCTTTTAGACGAGGACTATGAAGTCTATGCGCCGCATTTGACCTCCTCAAAAACAGGAATGCACAACCCGGCGCGCTTCCTTGAAAAACGGGGCCTCGCCCTAGATGAGGCAATTTATGTGACGCGAAGCTATGTGACGCGCCACGGAGAGGGACCGCTGCCCTGTGAGACAGAGCGCGACAAGCTCCCCGGTGTCGGAGAGGATCTTACCAATCAGCCGAACGAATGGCAGGGAACACTCCGTTATGCGCGGCACGAGAGTATGGAGAGCTTCTTTGCTCCGATTGAGCGAGATAAAGAGTCGGTTCAAAGTTTCTCAAGCGCCCGCGATACCAAGTTCTCGATTCTGATTACGCACTTAAATGAAACGGGGAATCGACTGTACTTTGAAGAGGGAGAGGTTTCGTTTGAGCGGGTGGAAAGGGAAGGAGAGATAAGGGGGATACGGTGCATAGAGAGATTGAAAACGGAACTGTAGTGTAGATATGTGGAATAGGTTCTTAAAGCGAGCAAATGAAAAAATAATAGAGGGCTTACAAGAAACAATAGAGAAGATATGAGCTATTTACTTCCCGCAAAGAATATTACTTTGGAAGGGGAGATTCTGGGGGGGCATTCAGAAACGGTGCTCGAACAGTGCTGTTTTTTTTAGAGAAAGCTAATATAATTGTAAGAGAGCCCCTAATTATCACAGAATAGATGTATCGGAAATCGAGATGATGAAGAACAAGGAGTAAGAACCATGACGGATTCAGAGCAGAGAGAGGCGGCCAGACAGTTCGCAAATCGTTGGAACGGCAGGGGAAATGAGGATGAGGATGGCAGATCCTATTGGTTAGAGCTTTTGACAGAGGTTCTGGGTTTGGAGCATGCAACAGCACAGGTGAGTTTCGAGAAAAAAGTTGTTGTGAATGGAAATACCAAACGCATAGATGCATATCTGCCGGAGACCCATGTTTTGATAGAGCAGAAGAGTCGTGGAAAGCGTCTGGATCAGAAGATTCATAACTCCGGAGACATCGAACTGACTCCTTATGAACAGGCAAAGCGTTACAATGATAACTTGCCCTATGATGAAAAAGCGCGCTGGATTATCACATCCAACTTTGAGGAGATTTGGATTTATGACATGAATCTCCGGATACCGGAACCGGTGAAAATATTACTGATGGAGCTCCCGAGCAAATATCCGTTGCTTAGCTTTTTGGTTAGACAGGATATTAAGAAACTTTCGCGTGAGATGGAAGTTTCAATTCAGGCGGGAGATATAGTCGGTCTTCTCTATGATGCCTTTTTAAAGCAGTACAAAAATCCTGAACGAGAGGAAACGCTAAAAAGTCTCAACGTGCTATGCGTTCGTATGGTGTTTTGTCTCTATGCGGAGGACGCTGGGATTTTCGGTCGACGGGCGATGTTCCATGACTATATGGCAGCATTTGAAACGCCGCATATGCGTTCAGCGTTAAAAGATTTGTTTCGGGTTTTGGATGAGATACCGGAGAAGAGAGACCCCTACTTGATTCCTTCTCTTGCAGAATTTCCGTATGTTAACGGTGGTCTCTTTGCGGATGAGACGATTGAGATTCCCATGCTCACAGATGAAATCAGAGAACTTCTTCTTGTGAAGGCAAGCGAGAACTTCAATTGGTCTGAAATCAGCCCGACTATTTTCGGAGCAATTTTTACAAATCCAGATTACAGACGCAAAGGGATTGCAAAAGAGCTTCTGTCGAGAGTCGTGGAAGAGGCAAGAACCTATGGATGTGGAACTGTGCAGATAACTGCGTCTGATATGGGAGTGCTTCTATATACGGATTTTGGATTCGTAAAGAATGGGAATTTCATGTAATATAAACTTTAGACAGGAAGACGAATAATGAGCAGACCTATAACAACTTTATTCATGCTGATGTCTGTTGACGGCAAAATCAGCACGGGCTCCTCGGATGAACTGGATGTAGATAAGGATTTCCCTACTATAACTGGCGTGGCGGAAGGTTTACATCAATACTATGAAATTGAACAATCAACAGACCTTTGGTCTTTTAACAC
>CAJPKN010000029.1 GCA_905370385.1 Stomatobaculum longum | reverse complement strand
TGGAAGGTCTTTCCGTAGCCCCAGTAGTTGACGCGCTCGGCCCCGAAGGGCAGTTCCTCAAACTCCTCCGCAGGCAGAAGCTCCAGGGTTGTCACCCCGAGCGAGCGGAGATAGGGTATCTTTTCGGCGATGCCGTCAAAGGTACCCCGCTGAATCACGCCGCTGCTCTTTTCCGCGGTAAAGCCGCGCACATGCAGGCGGTAGATGACGCGCTCCCGCGGATTTACCTTCGGAGCGCCTTCCTCCTCCCAGGAGAACTCGCTCAAAAAGAGCGGCGAGCGCTTCGCCGTTTCTTCCTTGAGTGGTTTTCCGAAGCTGTCGTGTCCGCTGAAACTCTTGCCGTACGGATCCGCAAAGCGCTGTCCTCCCGCCTCAAACTGATATTCCGCGCTCTTTAGGGCAGCGCCGCGAAAACCGGCCTCGCGAAGCTCCCGAAAGCCGAGTCTCAGACTGTAGACCTTCCCAAAGCGGGCATCCTCCGGAAAGGGTACGCAGAGCCGCGGCGCCTCCTCATTTCGCAGAAAGAGCAGTAAGGTCGGTCTTGTCTCTGCGACAACGGAAACCGCAATCCCCTCCTTCTCGATTTGTACTCCAAGCGCCATGGCTTTTCTCCTCCTCAAAGATCGATGGTCAATTCCACCGGGCAGTGATCGCTGCCCAAAATTTCGCTGTGAATCGAGGCCCCGCGTATCTTCTCGCGCAGGCGGTCAGACACGATAAAGTAGTCGATGCGCCAACCGACATTTCGCTCCCTCGCCTTCATCCGGTAGGACCACCAGGAATAGGCGTCTTTCTCCTCCGGGTGGAGGTAACGGAAACTGTCCGTGAAGCCGTTTTCCAAAATGCGACTCATCTTCGCGCGCTCTTCATCGGTAAAGCCCGCATTCTTCCGGTTGGTCGCCGGGTTCTTTAAGTCAATTTCTTGATGCGCGACGTTTAAATCGCCGCAGTAGATGAGCGGCTTCTTTTCATCCAGCCCCTTCACATAGGCAAAGAAGGCATCCTCCCACTCCATGCGGTAGTCGAGGCGCTTTAACTCATTCTGCGAATTCGGGGTATAGCAGGTCAGCACATAGTAGTCCGGAAACTCGAGGGTAATCACACGCCCCTCCTTGTCGTGCTCCGGAATCCCGAGCCCGTAGCTCACGTTTACCGGCTTCTCTTTCGTGAACATGGCAACGCCGGAGTAGCCCTTCTTCTCCGCATAATTCCAGTAGTCGTAGTAGCCCGGGAGGTCCAGTTCTATCTGTCCCTCCTGTAGCTTCGACTCCTGAATACAAAAGATATCCGCATCCAAATCGTGGAACGCGTCAAAAAAGGTCTTGCCGGCCGCCGCGCGAAGACCGTTTACGTTCCAGGAAATCATTTTCTTTACGCTCATGGCTCTCCTCAGTCATCCGTCGCGTCGGAATCGCTGACCGTATAGGTAAAGCGCTTTCTCGCCATCTCATCGCTGTCAAGGTAAGCATCGTAGGTCGTAATCTTATCGACCAGCTTGCCGTTGATAATTTCCATGATGCGGTTCGCGGTCGTCTCGACAATCTGATGATCTCGCGAGGAGAAGATCAGGACGCCCGGGAACTTGATGAGACCGTTGTTCAGTGCCGTGATCGACTCCATGTCCAGGTGGTCCGTCGGCTCGTCGAGGAGCAGGACATTCGCACCGGTAATCATGAGCTTCGAGAGCATGACGCGCACCTTCTCACCGCCCGAGAGCACAGAGACCTTCTTCACACCGTCATCACCCGCAAAGAGCATACGGCCGAGGAAACCGCGCACATAGGTCGCGTCCTTGTTCTCCGAATACTGGGTGAGCCACTCGACGATGGTCTCGTCGCCGGCAAAGTCCTTCGTGTTGTCCTTCGGGAAGTATGCCGTGGTCGTCGTGATGCCCCACTTATAGTCGCCGGAATCCGGCTCCATCTGCCCGGAGAGAATCTGGAAGAGCACTGTCTTTGCGCGCTCGTTCGGTCCGACCAGCGCAACCTTGTCCGTGCGGTTTAAAGTAAAGCTGATGTTGTCGAGCACCTTGACACCCTCAATGGTCTTACTGAGGTTCGTGACCGTAAGCACCTCGTTTCCGATTTCGCGGTTCGGGCGGAAGTCGATAAACGGGTATTTACGGCTCGAGGGTTTCATCTCGTCGAGCTCAATCTTCTCGAGGGCGCGCTTTCTGGAAGTCGCCTGCTTACTCTTCGAAGCGTTTGCGGAGAAGCGCTGAATGAACTCCTTGAGCTCCTTGATCTTCTCCTCCTTCTTCCGGTTCGCCTCCTTCATCTGGCGAACAATGAGCTGACTGGACTCATACCAGAAGTCGTAGTTACCGGTGTAGAGCTGAATCTTGCCGTAGTCGATATCCGCAATCATGGTGCAGACCTTGTTTAAGAAGTAGCGGTCATGCGAGACGACAATGACGGTGTTTTCGAAGTTAATCAAGAACTCCTCGAGCCAACCGATGGCCTCGAGGTCCAGGTGGTTCGTCGGCTCATCCAGCAGGAGTATGTCCGGGTTACCGAAGAGGGCGCGCGCAAGCAACACCTTGACCTTTAAGGCACCCGGCAAATCCTTCATCGGCGAGTAGTGGTAGTCCGTCTCCACACCGAGGCCGTTTAAGAGGTTTGCGGCATCGCTCTCCGCATCCCAGCCGTTCATGTTTGCGAACTCGTTCTCAAGCTCCGCCGCCTTGATGCCGTCCTCATCCGTGAAGTCCTCCTTCGCGTAGAGCGCATCCTTCTCCTGCATAATATCATAGAGGCGCTGATTGCCCATGATGACGGTATCCAGTACCGTGAACTCATCGTACTTAAAGTGGTTCTGCTCGAGGAAGGAGAGACGCTGTCCCGGCGTAATCGCAATGTTTCCGTTGGTGGGCTCCAGCTGTCCCGAGAGTATCTTCAGGAAAGTGGATTTTCCCGTTCCGTTTGCGCCGATGAGGCCGTAACAATTTCCCTCGGTAAACTGGATGTTCACTTCCTCAAAGAGCGCCTTCTTTCCGACGCGGAAGGTAATTCCGTTTGCACTGATCATAGCTTCTTTCCTTTCATCTCACAGTTCTTTTTTCTTGCTGCCGATCGGCAGCTTTCTGCCCGCAAAGAGACGCTCGTCCTCGTAGACAATGTGTCCCGCGCATATGGTCAAGAGCACCTTGCCCCGGAGCGTTTTCCCGAGCCAGGGCGAATTGGTGGACTTGGATTCCGGCACGAGGTAGGCCCAGCTCTGCGCCGGATCGAAAATCGTAAGGTCCGCCGGCTTATCCTCTTTGATGCTGCCCGCGTCCAGCTGATAGAGCTTTGCGGCCTCGGTGCTCATGCGCTGCACAAGCTGCAGGAGCGTTAAGTGTCCGGGCTCCACGAGATTCATACAGCCGAGCGCAAATGCGGTCTCGAGACCTATGATGCCGCTCGGTGCCTCGGTAAAGGGTCTGTCCTTCTCCGCCTTTGCATGCGGCGCGTGGTCCGTCGCAATCATGTCAATCGTCCCGTCCTGAAGTCCCCGGACAATGGCCATTCTGTCTTCTTCACTCCGGAGCGGCGGGTTCATCTTCGCATTGGTGCCGTAGAGACTCACGGCCTCATCGGTCAGAGAGAAGTGGTGCGGGGTTGCCTCCGCATAGACCCTCGCGCCGTTTTGCACCGCGCGGCGCACCGATTCCACGGACTCCTTCGCGCTGATGTGCTGGATTACGATTGCCGCACCGAGTTCCCGCGCGAGGCGGCAGTCCCGCTCGACCATCACAATCTCGGCCTGTCGGTCCGCCCCCGTTAAACCGAGGCGCTCCGCGGCGGGCCCGCTGTTCACACCGGGCTCTTTCACAAAGCGCGGATCCTCCTCGTGGAAGGAGAGCGGCAGCTTTAAGCGCCGTGCCTTCTGCATGGCCTCCTTAATCAGCTCCTCATTGGTCAGCGGTCTGCCGTCATCGGTGAAGGCGACCGCGCCGCTCTCTTTCATGAGTTTCATATCGACCAGCGCTTCGCCCTTCATGCCTTGACTGATTGTGGAAGCACTGTATACATGGATGGCCGCATTTCTGCCCTTTCGGATATTTTCGACCATCAACTCCTCGCTGTCGATGGGCGGCATTGTGTTCGCCATGCAGACGACCGAGGTAAATCCGCCGGCTGCCGCCGCGCGCGCGCCGCTTAAGATATCTTCCTTGTGTGTCTGGCCCGGATCCCGGAAATGGACATGGCCGTCCACAAAACCCGGCGCCGCGCAGAGACCCGCACAGTCAAAAACTTCGAGCACCTCGCCCTTGGCCCGCGCAATCAGGGAGGCATCCAACCAGAGATCCTCGCCGACACGAATAATCTTGCCCTCTGCAATCAAAATGTCGCGTATCCCGTCCGTCCTAGTCGACGGATCCAGGAGCCGCACGCCCTGCAACATAATCATAGCGAAAACACCTCGCCTTCCTCTCCTGTGCCAAGTATTTGATCCCGGTAGTCGCGCGCTTCGCTGCGCTCCCGGAGTTTCCGAATCACCGTTTTATCGCCGTAGAGGTGCATGGGAATCAGATAGCGTGCGCCGACCTCCCGCATATAGGCGTCCGCGCCGCGCCAATAGTTCTCCCCGAGCCGAGAATCCACCGGTACAAAAGCAATGTCGGGCAGACGCCCGCTCCGCTCGACCTCGGCTCTTAGTTCCCGCAGTTCCTCCAGATACAGCGTTCTCTGGACATTGTTCTCGGCCTCGGTATTCTCTTCCCAATGCCAGTCGTTCAAATCGCCCGCGTGGTAGATGCGCGCCTCATCGCAGTCAATCAAAAAGGCGACGCCCTCATCGGTCGAGCGATAGGTATTGACGGTCAAAAAGACCTCCTGCCTGAGTTCCCGCCCCGTCTCATCCTGCACGAGACGGCAAATTTCCGTCTCGGTCTCGGGCGCCAAGAGACGCACGCTCTCCTGAATCTGAAGCGGCAGCGCGGAGCGGCGTATGTCGTCCGAGAGAAAATAGACCACATTGTCCGCCTTTTCGGCGAGCGAAAAGATTTCCCTCTGAAAATGATCCGGATGCGCATGGCTCACAAACACAAAGAGCGGCTTGCTCCGGTCGATTTCGGGGAGTTCTCCCCGGTAATAGTCGAAGAGCAAATTCATCTCTTCCAGTTCCACATAAAATCCGGAATGTCCGATAAAACGGATTTTCATCTCTGCAGATACTCTACTTTCTCTGACAAACCTCGGTGCAATAGCAAGGCAAGTATAACATAGGAAAGAGCCTGCGACAGCTTCTTTTCCCGATTTCGGACTAGGGCAGTATGATTTCCGCCGAGCTGCCGCCGTCCGCCTGTTTCCGGATGCGAATCTGGCGCTCGATTTTTTCCTTCAATTCCGGAACGTGCGAAATCACACCGACCAGGCGCTGTCCCGCCGCAAGTTCCAAGAGGGTATTCAGGGCTGCACGGAGCGCTCCCTCGCTCAAGGTGCCGAAGCCCTCATCGATGAACATCGCGTCGAGGCGTATGCCGCCCGCTTCCTCCTGTACCGTGTCCGAGAGACCGAGCGCCAAAGCGAGAGAGGCCTGAAAGGATTCGCCGCCGGAAAGACTCTTCACACTGCGCTCACTGCCGCTGTAGTGATCCACAACATCGAGCGAGAGACCGGACTGCGACCTCTTGTTCTCGGCCTCCTTACTCCGCACCAATTCATAGCGCCCCTCCGTCATCTCCATGAGGCGTATGTTCGCGCGGAGCAGCATGCGCTCAAAATAATCGAGCTGCACGTAGGTTTCCAACATGATTTTATCCTGTCCGGAAAGTTGGCCGCTCGCGGTGTCCGCGAGGCTCTTTGCCGCCTGCAAGCGCTGTAGCAATACGCTGCGCTCTTTTTCCAGCGTCCCAAGTCGCTCCAGGGTCTCTCGGTTATTGCCGAGCCGCGCCCCAAGGACTTCCGTGCGCTCGGAGAGCACGGCACGCGCTGCCTCAAAGGCAAGCTTTTTCTCTTTGAGTTCCGCTGCCGTCACCGAACTTTCTTCCTTGCCTTCCGCTGCGGCCAGAGCCTTAAGCTCGCCCTCCGCACGACTCAGGGCCTGCTCGGCCGCGGCCGTTTTCTCCGCAAGGCTCTGCTCGGCCTCCCGCGCGGAACGCTGCTCGCTCTCGAGGAGCCGTATTCTCTCCCGCAGGACTTCGATATCCTCCGCCGGAAGCTGCTTACGCTCCGCCGCTTCCGCGGCAACTAAGCCTTCCAGGCTCTGCCTCGCCGCCGCAAGTGCCTCGTTTGCGGCGCCCTGTTCCGAAAGGCGCTCTGCCGCAGCCTTCTCGATGCCGGGCAAAGCTTCCGAGAGTGTTCTCCTGCGTGCCTCTCGCTTTCCGCACTGCGTGAGCAGCGCCTCGTTCTCGGCTGTTGCTCGCTTTAAGCACTCCTGTTCCGCTTTTGCGCTGCGGTCCAGTTCCCGGAAGTCCGTCTCCGGAAAGAGCCTGGCCGCCTGTTCTCTCAGCTGTTGCTTCTGCTGACTGAGTCTCTCCTTGAGAGCGCTGTGCTGCTTTGCCGCGCGCTCCGCCCTCTCTTGGCAATGCTTCCGCGCCTCTTCGAGCTGTTTTAATTCCGCCTCGCTCGGGGTTTCCCGCGGCTTTTCCGCGGGCTTCGGGTGCTCCGTGCTGCCGCAGACCGGACAGGGGCTTCCCGCCTCCAGTTCCTCCGCAAGCAGGCCTGCCTGTCCCGCGAGAAAGAGCCGATAGGCCTTCCCGTAAGCCAGCTCTGCCTGCTCGTAAGCCTCACGCTCTTTTAAGAATACACCCTGCGCCTGTTTCCCCTCATGAAAACAATCCGCATAGTCCTTGATTTTCCGCTGCACGGAGGAAAGCAGGAGACTGCGCTCTTTGAGCTCGCTCGCCTTTGCCTCGCAGCGCGCAAGTGCCGCTCCGGCATCGGCGAGTTCTCGGCTCTCCGCTCGACTTTTGTTGAGCAGCTCCTCCGCCGCATGCAAGCTCTCCGCTGCGCGCCGTAAGGCTTTTTCGCCCTCTTTGACGCACACTTCCTGCGCCGCGCGCGCGGCACTTGTGCGGGCAAACTCTTCGTACTTCGGCAGGAGAGCGCGGTAAGCCGGCAGCTCTTCCCAGCGCGCCGTCTTTTCCTCGATTTCCCGCCGAATGCGTGCCAGCGCTTCGCGCTGTTCCGTGAGCGCTGCCCGCCCCCGAAGGAGCTCGGCTTCTTTCTCCCTGTGAAGACGCGCGCGCTGCTCCGAGGCCTCCGCTCTCACGATTGCCGCCGAGAGCTCCGAAATCTCCTCATTTTTTGCCTCTCGAAGCGCCGTGGCCTCGTTCTTTTCCAGTTCGAGCGCCGAAAGCGAAGCGGGCAGAAGAGACAGCAGTTCCTCTGTCGGGCGCTCTCTGCGCAGCACGGCCTGCCGAAGCGCTTCCGCCTCGCCTTCCAGCTGCAGACGCTCCAGGTAGTTCCGCCGCTTTTGTTCGAGCAGCTCATATTCCCGCTCATAGGCGTTGCTCTCGGCTTTTAAGAAGTCCTGCAGACCCGCAAAGCGCTCGGTGTGGAAAATTTTCCGAAAAATTTTCTGCCGCTCCTCCGTGCTTGCGAGCAGCAGCTTCAAAAACTCTCCCTGCGAAATCATCGCGGTCTGCAAAAACTGCTCGCGGTTTAAACCGAGTATGTCCTCGAGCGTTTCGTTGACCTCTTTTACCTTGGTCTTGACGCTCCCGTCCGGAAGCCGTAACTCCGCTTCCGCGAGCTGTTGGGCCTCGCCCTTGCCGCGCTTTGCCGGGCGTAGATAGCTCGGCGTACGCCGCACCTCGTAGACCGCCCCCTTGTCCTCGAAGCGAAGCAAAACTTCCGTTTTTTGCTCCGGGGCGGCGTACTTCGAACGCAACATTTCAGGCTTACGGAAGGCGCCGCTCCCTTCCCCGTAGAGAGCGAAGCTCAGCGCGTCAAAGAGGGTGGTCTTCCCCGCGCCGGTGTCTCCGGTAATCAAATAGAGTCCGGCGCCGCCGAAGCGCTCAAAGTCTATGGTCGTCTCCCCCGCGTAGGGGCCGAACGCTCTGAGTGTCAATTGCAAGGGCTTCATGCTTCCACCTCCTGCCTGAGCAACGCCTCTGTGAGGAGCTCCCGTTCGAGCGCATTCATTTCCCGCCCGTTCCGGCTGCGGAAAAAATCCGTAAAAAGCTCCTCCGGTGTGCGGGCATCCGCCGCGCGCCGAAGCTCGAGTTCCGCGCTGTTCTTGGTCCTCCTGTTGTCGTACGCGAGTTCCATCAAGTTGTGATATATGGTTCTGAGCCGCTGCATCGCCGCCGGGACATCGCTCTCGTCGGTCAAGGTGATGCGATAGTAATCCTCCTTTGGGAGATCCTCGTAGAAAGACCGCGCCGTGAGTTCCTCGTAGCTCCCGCGAAGGCAGCGAAGTTCGTGAAGCGGCGTGAGCGCCAGTTCTTCCACCTTGAGCGCCGCCATCCCGTCCGCCTGCTTTTCACCGAGCGTCACGAGGCTGATACTCTTTTCATGCGCCGCCTCGGAAAAGGAGTATTTGAGCGGCGATCCCGAGTAACGAATCCGCTCGCTCCCTATGTTCTGCGGCTTATGGATGTGTCCGAGCGCCACATAGTCGAAGCCTTCAAAGACCGCTGCGTCCACATTTTCGAGCCCGCCGACCACCGTCTCCTCGGAGTCCGAGCGCGCGGCCCCCGTCACGAACTGGTGCGCGAGCAGCACTTTTCTGTGTGTCGGATCCGCGGTACGGCGCGTCGCCTCTAAGACCGTTCGGACAGCATCGGTATAACTCTCGATTGCGGCATCCGGAAAAAAGCTCCGCACGCTTGCAGGCTTTAAAAAGGGAAGCAGATAAAAATCCACCGCGCCGAAGCTGTCCGAAAATGTCACATAGCGCACAATGCCGTCAAAGACCGGTGACACATAAATCCGTGCTTTCCGGAAGAGACCGCCGCCGTAGGCTGTGCGCTCCGGAGAGTCGTGATTGCCGTAAATCGCAAGCACCGGGCAGTGCTCCGCCGCGAGCGCTTCCAAGAATAAATTCAAGAGCTGTACGCTCTCGGCGCTCGGCATCGTCTTATCGTACAAATCGCCGGACAGCAACACGGCATCCGGCCTCTCTTGCCGGACGGCTTGCAAAATCTTCTCCAGGATATCGCGCTGATCCTCCAAAAGCGAGTACTCGTGCAGACGCTTCCCGAGATGCAGGTCCGAGAGATGAAACAATCGCATACTATCTCCTCCACAAAAAAACCGGGTCGGGGCTGCATACCGCGCTCCGACCCGGCCTCCAAACTTTTGTCACTCGCAGGAGAGTTCTCCCGTCTCCTCGATCTCGTCAATCAGCGCGACTCGCTCTGCGTGACGGCCGCCCTGGAATTTCGCATCCAGCCAGCTGTCCACAATCATCTTTGCGAGATCCTCACCGACCACGCGCGCGCCGAAAGCAATCATATTCGCATTGTTGTGCTCCCGCGCCATCTTTGCGCTGTAGGGCTCCGAGCAGACCGCCGCGCGTATGCCCTTTACCTTATTCGCCGCAAGGCTTATGCCGATGCCCGTGCCGCAAATCAGCACGCCGCCGTCCGCCTCTCCGCTTGCGACCATCTTGGCCGCGCGGTAACCCGCGAGCGGGTACTGATAGCGCTCCTTCGTATCCGTGCCGATGTTCACGACTTCGATGCCGCGCTCTTTTAAATGTTCGAGAATCGCAAACTTTAAGTCGACCGCCGCGTGGTCGTTTGCAATCACCAATTTCATTCCTGTGCCTCCCGTGCAAGGAGAGCCTCTCTCTCCTTCTCATAGCCCGGCTTGCCGAGCAGTGCGAACATGTTGCGCTTATAACTCTCGACGCCCGGCTGATCGAACGGATTCACCCCGAGCAGATAGCCGCTCACGCCGACCGCAAACTCAAAGAAATAGAAGAGTGCGCCGAGCGAGTACTCATCCTGCGCCGGAATGTTGAGCTGCATGACCGGCACGCCGCCGTCAATGTGGGCAAGCTTCGTGCCGCGCATTGCGTTCTTCGAGACAAAGTCCATGTTCTTGCCCGCAAGATAGTTGAGGCCGTCCGGATCGCCCGCCTCTGCCTCAATCACAAGTTCGTTCTTCGGCTGCTCCACATTTAAGACCGTCTCCATCAGGATGCGTCTGCCGTCCTGGATGTACTGGCCCATCGAGTGGAGGTCTGTCGTCAGGTTGACGGAGTGCGGCAGTATACCCTTTTGATCCTTGCCCTCACTCTCGCCGTAGAGCTGCTTCCACCACTCGGAAATCATCGCAAGGCTCGGCTCATAGTTTGCGAGCACTTCGACCTCCTTACCCTTACGATTTAAGACGGTTCTCGCGACCGCATAGCGCATGGCATCATTTTCCGCATAGGGGGTCGTGAGCAGAGACTTTCTCTCCTCAGCCGCGCCCTCCATCAGGCGGGAGATGTCCGCACCCGAGACCGCAATCGGCAGGAGACCCACCGCGGTCAGCACCGAGAAGCGCCCGCCCACGTCGTCCGGAATCACAAAGCACTCATAGCCTTCGCGGTCCGCGAGCTGCTTTAAGGCGCCGCGCTGCTTATCCGTCGTCGCATAAATGCGGGACGCCGCGCCCTCCTTGCCGTACTTTTTCTCGAGCAAGCTCTTAAAGACACGGAAGCTGATGGCCGTCTCGGTTGTCGTACCGGACTTCGAGATGACGTTCAGCGAGAAGTCGCGCTCGCCGATCACATCGATCAGCGCGTTCATATACTGTCCGCTCATATTGTTGCCGACAAAATAAATCTCCGGCGTCTTCCGCACTTCCTTCGGAAGCTGGTTATAGAAGCCGTGGCGCAGGAAGTCGATTGCCGCGCGCGCGCCGAGGTAAGAGCCGCCGATGCCGGCAACCACCAGAATCTCGGATTCCGCCTGAATCTTTGCGGCAGCCTTTTGAATGCGCGCAAACTCCTCACGGTCATATGCCTCGGGCAGATCCACCCAGCCGTGGAAATCATTGCCCGCACCCGTGTGCTCGACCAATTCTCCCTTCGCCGTCTCTGCCGGAAGTTCCATCTGACAAAGCTCACGCTCGCTCAAGAATGAAAGTGCACCTCTCAGGTCTAATTGAATGCAGCCCATATTTTTCCTCCTCACACCGCGCTTCGCGGTCACTTTTCCTGTCTCATTTTATCACAATTTCGAGAGAAAAACGCGCGCGTTTGTAAAGCCCCGCGCCCCTGTGTTACACTGTCCCCAAAAATCGCAGTCATATTCAAAAAGGAGTCTGCCATGTCAAATCCCAATTTTTCCCGCGGCGCTGCTCCTACGCTGAGACGCCACCTGTTTCTGATCGGTTTCATGGGGAGCGGCAAATCGACCGTTGCGGCCGCGCTCTCCGAGGCACTCTCTCTTCCCATGCTGGACAGCGATGCCTGCATTTCCGAGGCGCTCGGCGAGAGCATTGCCGGTTTCTTTGCCCGCGCGGGAGAGGAGGCCTTTCGCGAGCGAGAGACCGCCTTTTTAAAAAGCCTGCGGGAAAGTGCTCCCTGCCTTATTTCCTGCGGCGGCGGCATGGCACTTCGCAGCGAGAACCGCGCACTCATGCGAGAGCTCGGCGGCGTCATCTATCTCACCGCAACACCGGACACCATTTTTGCCCGTCTCGCGGCGGATACCACACGACCGCTCCTCGCCGGCAAAAAGAGCTTAACGGATATTGCCGCGCTGATGGATGCCCGCGCCGCCTCCTACGAAGACGCTGCCTCGATTCGAATCGCGACCGACGGTCTCCGTCCCGAAGAAATCGTTTCGGAGCTTATTCCGTTGCTTCACCCGTTTTTGTCCGAAGGCGAATCCCGTTGACCGTGACATCCTCCGAGACCGGAATCAGAAAGTACTCCCGTCCGTCGATTACCCGGGTACTGAGGAGCTCACTCGCATCGCTCTGCAGTTTTAATTGCAGCGAATCCGTTGCGACCGTGAGTGTCTTCGGCGCGCTCAGATTTTCGACCAACAGGGCTTCTTTTCCCTCCCCGAGCACCTCTTCATAGACTTCATCGAGGCGCGAAAGCGCTTCTTCTTCCGCGCCGCACTCGTCGAGCAGGCGCTTGAATTCGCCCTTCGATAACACCGGCGGCTCCGTGATTTCACTGTCTCCCGCCTCTTCCGCAAAGCGATTCACCGCCTCTTGCAGGCTCTGCACCAAAGTAAAGTTGCAGTCCTCCCCGAGACTGCGCTCGACAATCTCACGGAAGGCATCCTTCTCCGCGCTCTCGGCGCGGGGCAATTCCGTTCCGAGCAACACCGCAGCGAGCTCCTCGTGGCGCGTCTTTTCGCTCCGCGCATACCAGAGAGCGCCGTGCAAGTCCGTGTTTCTCTCGTTGAACGCGGGATAGAGAAGACCGATATCCGGCTTCTTCACGCTCCAGTTCTCCATGCGGCTTAAGAAGGACTTCGCCTCCGCATCATAGCAGAGCCCCTCGCGGAGCAGTTCCACCGGACAAATCGAGAGCTCCAGGAAGGGGTACACATATTCCGAGCCGTCGCTTAACCCCACGCGGTCCTTGGTTCGCCCCGGGATATCGTAGACGCCGTGCACCAGGAGAATCAGATAATTCCCGGCAAAGGAAAAGTTCTGAATAATCTCCTGAAAAAACTCCTGTAAGAGCGCTTCGTCCTTTAACTCGCTCTTTAAGAGCCGGTACAGCTTCTCCTGCGCCCCCCCTTCCTTTTCTTCCGCGAGCGGAAATTCAATGTTAAAGAGGGTGCGCCCGATTCTGCCGGAGACAGCCTTCTTAAAGAGCTCGCAGTACTGAAAGAGCTCCTCGTCCTCAAAGCTGTAGAACCGATCCTGCAAATCCGCGATGATTTGCTTCTCGCCGTTCACATAGCAGCCGCGCATGCGATCGATGCGGCAGTCGTTCTTATCGAATAATTTTCTCACCTCGAGCACTGCTTTTCTGTCCATTCTTCTCCTCCTCACATCTCTCCGAGCCCGAAGGGCCGCTCTTCTTTTGCGTAGCGACATAAGTCATTCAACACACAACGCCCGCAGTCCGGCTTACGCGCCGTGCAGACCGCCCTGCCGTGGTCCACGAGGCGGTGACAAAATTGATTGCTCTCCTCCGGCGGAACCAACTCCCATAAAAGCTTTTCGACCTTTGCGGGTTCCTTGACCTGATCCACGAGGCCGATGCGGTTCACCAGTCGTATGCAGTGGGTGTCCGTTACAATCGCGGGCTCCCCGAAGATATCTCCCATAATCAAATTGGCGCTCTTTCTGCCGACGCCCGGCAGCGCGAGTAGCGCCTTAAAGTCGCGCGGCACCTCATCCCGATACTCCTCATGCAGAATGCGCATACACTTCTGAATATCCCGCGCCTTGGAGTTCCCGAGACCGCAGGGGCGCACAATTTCCTCGATGGCCTCGACCGGCGCCTCCGCAAGCGCCCGCACCGTCGGAAAGCGCTCATAGAGCCGCGGCGTCACCTGGTCCACACGGAGATCCGTGCACTGTGCCGCCAAGCGTACCGAGATCAGAAGCTGCCACGCGTCTCGATAATTCAAAGTACATTTGGTGTCCGGATACAGGGCTTTCAAGCGCTCTATCACTTCTTTTGTGAGAGCGCGTCGCGCGTTCAACGCCGCCTCCGCGCCGCATTTCCCCTTCTTTTTCTCTGTCTTTTTCTCTGTCTTTTTCTCTGTTCCTTGTCTCATTTCTTAAGTCTTACCTTTCTCTTCCTCTCGCTTCCCGACTTTCTTTCGCCTTCTCTTTATGCTATCATACTTTCTACTTTCATTTTCAACAGAAACGAAGAGAAGGAGGCGAACTGATGAACGGTGCAGAGGCAATGGTCAAATGCCTGGCTGCGGAAGGTATTACCCGCATCTTCGGTTACCCCGGTGTTGCAATTTCACCCTTTTTGGATGCGCTGAACCAAGACGCATCGATAGAACATATACTGGTACGTCAGGAACAGGCCGCAGGCCATGCGGCGAGCGGCTATGCGCGCGTCACCGGCCGCCCGGCGGTCTGTGTGAGCTCTTCCGGTCCCGGCGCAACCAATTTAATCACGGCGCTCGCGACCGCCTATGCGGACTCCATTCCGCTCATTGCCGTCACGGGACAGGTTAATTCCTCCCTCCTCGGGCGCGATGTTTTCCAAGAGGCGGATATGCGCGGCGCAACCGAGTCTTTTGTCAAATATTCCTACCTGGTCCGTAGCGCGGACGAAATTCCCCATGTCTTCAAAGAGGCCTTTTACATTGCGGACTCCGGCCGCAAGGGACCGGTGCTCATCGATATCCCAATCGATGTCCAGCAGCAGCTGCTCAAAAAGAATTTCTCCTATCCGGAGACTCTCAATATGCGCGGCTATAAGCCGAGTGTCAAGGGCAACAGCCTGCAACTGTCTCGCGTGATTGCGGCAATCCAGAAGGCCAAGAAACCCTTGGTCTGTGCCGGCGGCGGTGTCATCCTCGGACAGGGCGAGGCGGAAGTCCGCGCCTTCTGTGAGAAGTATCAGGTCCCGCTGGTCCATACCATGATGGGCATAGGCGTGCTTCCGAAAAATCACCCGCTCTATTTCGGCATGCTCGGCAACAACGGCAAACCCTATTCCAACCGTGCGGTCGCAGCGAGCGATCTCCTGATCATCGTCGGCGCGCGCATCGCGGACCGCGCCGTCCCCAGGCCGGAGAACTTAGAGCAGCGCGTCAACATCATCCACATTGACATCGATACCGCGGAAATCGGTAAGAACTTAGGTCCCACAATTCCGCTGGTCGGCGATGTGAAAACCGTCTTCTCCGCCCTTGCCGAATCCCCCATCTCGATTGATACGAGCGCTTGGCTCCGGGAACTGGAAGAAAAGAAGCG
>CAJPKN010000028.1 GCA_905370385.1 Stomatobaculum longum | reverse complement strand
AGCTCGTCCAAAAACTGTTGCTTACTCATAAGCTGTGAATAAAGAGTCCGCTCCGGAGCTTCGGCTCAAACCAAGTGGACTTCGGGGGCATCAGAAGACCCGCATCCGCAACCGAAAGCAGTTCTTCCATCTGCGTCGGGAACATGAGGAAGGCAACACCGCCCTTTTGATCGACCAAACGCTTTAACTCCTCGCTGCCGCGAATGCCGCCGATAAAGCGGATGCGCTCCGAGGTTCTGGGGTCGTCGATGCCGAGGAGCGGCGCAAGCACCAGATCCTGCAGGAAGGAGACATCGAGTCCTTCGACCGGATCCTCCGAGCGGAGTTCTTCGCGCACACCGAGCGCATACCAGTGACCGTCTAAGTACATGCCGAGTTCACCGCGCTGCTCGGGCGTAGGCACGGTCTCGCCGCAGTCGCGTATCGTAAAGACCTGGTCGAGGGCGAGTAATAAATCCGCCGGGCTCTCGCCGTTCAGATCATCGACCACGCGGTTATAGGGAAGAATGCGAAGTTCTTCCTCCGGGAACAAGACCGAGAGGAAGTAGTTAAACTCTTCCTTGCCCGTGTAATCCGGGTGCTCCTCTCTACGCTTCAACGCAACCTTGACCGCCGAAGCCGCGCGGTGATGTCCGTCCGCAATGTAGGTGGTCGGAACCGCCCGGAAGCCCTCGGTGACAGCCGCAACTTCTGCCTCATCCGCAACGCGCCAAACGCGGTGGCGAATGCCGTCCTCGCTCACAAAGTCGTAAAGCGGCGCCTGCTTCTTGGCGCGCGCCTCGCAGGCCTTTAAGGCCTCGGTGCCGCGGTAGGTGAGGAAGATGGGGCCGGTCTGTGCGTCCACAATGTCCACGTGGCGTATGCGATCCCGCTCCTTTTCCTCTCTCGTGTTCTCGTGCTTCCGAACCACCTGATTCAGGTAGTCGTCCACCGAAGAGCAGGCGACCAAACCGGTCTGGCTGTGTCCCTGTAAGAGAGGCGCAAGCACGCCGCTCTCAACGCTCAGCTCGTAGAAAAAGTAGGCCGGCTTCTCCTCTCTCACATAGACGCCCGCCGCCGTCTGCTCTCTCAGCATATCCCGCGCCTTTTCGTAGACCTCCTGCGCGTACATGTCGCAGTCCTCCGGGAACTGGGTCTCCGGGCGGTCAATGTTCAGGAAGGAGAGCGGGTGCCCCTGCACCGCCGCTCTCGCCTCCTCTCTCGAATAGACATCGTAGGGGAGGGCCGCAACCTCCGCCGCCTGCTTTTCATTCGGACGAAGGGCGCAAAACGCCTTGACCTCTGCCATATCAGCCTCCTGTCACTGCGCGGAAGCGTATCACACCCGGAATGGCCTTTAAGGCCGCCTCATCCTCTGCCGGCAGGCAGCTCTCGAGGTCCAAAAGGGTGTACGCATACGCGCCGCGACTCTTATTTGTCATTTTGTCGATGTTGATGTTTCGCTTTGCGAGTTCCGCACTGATCTGACCTATCATATTCGGCACATTTCTGTGGAGCAGGGCAATGCGCTGTGCGCTCACCGGAACTCCCATGTCGCAGTCCGGATAGTTCACGGAATTGCGGATGTTGCCGTTGTCCAGATAATCCATGAGTTCTTTGACCGCCATGACCGCACAGTGGTCCTCGGCCTCCTCGGTCGAAGCGCCGAGATGCGGCGTCACAATCGCATTCTCCAACTTCACGGAGAGCGGGTTCGCAAAGTCGGTCACATAGAGTCTCACTTTTCCGCTTGTGAGCGCCGCTTCCATGGCGCGCTCATCGACCAGCTTGTCGCGCGAAAAGTTTAAGAAGACCACGCCCTCTTTCATGGCCGCAATCTCTTTTTCGCCTATCATGCCCGGGTTCTTGTCGGTTAGCGGGACATGGATGGTGATGTAGTCGCACTGCCTGCAGAGTTCCTCGAGCGAGGTCGCGTGCCGCGCCTCCTTGCTGATTCTCCAGGCGCCGTTCACCGAGAGATAGGGGTCGTAGCCGTAAACCTCCATGCCGAGCGCAACCGCCGCATTCGCGACTTCCGCGCCGATGGCGCCGAGGCCTATGACACCGAGTTTCTTCCCGCAAATTTCCGTTCCGACGAACTGCTTCTTGCCCTTTTCGGCTTCCTTGACGATATCCGGCGCATCCTTATGCGACGCAACCCAGTGCACGGCGGGAATCACATTGCGCGCGGCAAGCAGCATCTCACAAATCACAAGTTCTTTCACGCTGTTTGCATTTGCACCGGGCGTATTAAAGACCACCACGCCTTCCTCCGCGAAACGCTCCAGCGGAATGTTGTTGACCCCGGCCCCCGCTCGCGCAACGGCCAAGGTCGCTTCTCCCAGTTTCTCCTCGTGCATGTCCGCGGAGCGAACCAGTATGCCGTCCGCTTCCTCCTGACGCTCCGTCAGCGTAAAGTTCGGAAGCAGGCTCTGTAAGCCTTCCTCCGAAATGGCATTCTTGCAGTGAATCCGAAACATGCCTCAGGCCTCCCTCTTCTCGAACGCATCCATAAACTCCACGAGGCGCTGAACTCCTTCGCGCGGCATTGCGTTATAAAGACTTGCACGCATGCCGCCGACCGTGCGGTGACCCTTCAGGTTCTCAAGTCCCGCAGCCTTTGCTTCCGCAACGAACTTTTTGTCCAGTTCCTCATTGCCGGTCACAAAGGTCACATTCATGACCGAGCGGTCCTCGCGCCGCACGGGGTTCGAAAAGAGCTTCGACTGATCGAGGAAATCATAGAGCAGCGCCGCCTTCTCCTCGTTTCGCTTCTGCATGGCCGTGAGCCCGCCGAGCGCCTTAATCCAGCGGAACACCTTGCCGCAGATATAGATGTTGTAGCAGGGCGGGGTGTTGTAGAGCGAGCCGTGCGCCGCATAGGTCTCGTAGCGCAGCATGGTCGGCGTTCCCGGCAGGCAGTCTCCGATCAGGTCCTCGCGCACCACGGCGATTGCCATGCCCGCGGGGCCCACATTTTTCTGGACGCCGCCCCAGAGAACTCCGTAGTCCGTGACGTTCTCCGGCGCCGCAAGGAAGCAGGAGGAGACATCCGCGACCAAGTCTTTTCCCTTCGTGTTCGGCAAAGTATGAAACGCCGTTCCGTAAATCGTATTGTTCTTGCAGATATAGAGATAGTCTGCGTCTTCCCGAATCGGCAGATTATCGCAGTCCGGAATGTAGCTGAAGACCTTGTCTTCGCTCGATGCCACAGCACGCGCATCGCCGTAGAGCGCCGCCTCCTGCATGGCCTTCTTGGCCCACTGACCGGTCACAATATAGTCCGCCTTGCGGTTTCGCATGAGGTTCATCGGGACCATAGCAAACTGCACATGACCGCCGCCCTGAATGAAGAGCACCTTGTAGTTCGACGGAACGCCGAGGAGTTCGCGAAAGTCCTGCTCCGCCGTATCTAAAATATCCTGAAACAGTTTGGAGCGATGGCTCATTTCCATCACCGACATGCCGGTTCCCTTGTAGTCGAGCATCTCTTCTGCCGCTTCCCGCAGCACTTCCTCCGGAAGCACTGCGGGGCCGGCACTGAAATTATATACACGTGCCATCCGCTCTCCTCCCCGCCTGAAAAGCGCAAACCGAAACAATTGCTTACAATTACTGTATCATATTTTGACTGAATTGAAAGTTATAAATCCGTCTCGTCAAAGACTTCCTTTAAGTCCGCACCGGGCGGGCACATCGGGAAGACCTTCTCGTCGGAATCGATACGAACATCCAATACCGCCGGTTTGCGGCTTGCGACCGCCTCCGAAAGAGCGGCGCGAAGCTCTTCCACACTCGTCACACAGTAGGCCCGAATGCCCATGGCCTCGGCAATCTTACAGTAATCCACATGATCCCGAAGCACGGTCGACGAGTAGCGCTTCTCATAGAACAAAGTCTGCCACTGCCGCACCATGCCGAGCGCATGGTTATTGACGATCAACTCAATCAGCGGAAGCTCTTCGCGGGCTACCGTCGCGAGTTCGTTCATATTCATGCGGAAACAACCGTCTCCCGCGACATTCACGACCACGCGCTCCGGCATGGCGCTCTGCGCGCCGATGGCCGCACCGAGACCAAAGCCCATGGTGCCGAGGCCGCCGCTCGTGAGATAGGTTCTCGGGCTGCGGTAACAATAGTGCTGTGCCGCCCACATCTGATGTTGACCGACCTCGGTCACGATGATGGCATCGTCCGGCGTGAGCGCATCGAGTTCCCGGATGACACGCGGGCCCGTTAAGCCCTCGCCGACCTGCAGGGGGAACTGCTCCTTGCGACGCGAAATCTCCGAAAGCCATTCTCTGTGGTGCTGCTGCTCAAGACTCTCCGCAAGGCAGGATAGAATCTGTCCCGCATCGCCGATCAACGCCGCCGCGACATGGATGTTCTTATTGACCTCTGCCTCGTCAACGTCAATCTGCAAAATCTTCGCCTTTGCCGCAAACTGCTTCGGGCTTCCCGCGACGCGGTCGGAAAAGCGCGCGCCGACCACCACGAGCAAATCGCAGTCCGAAACCGTGTAGTTCGAAGTCTTGGTGCCGTGCATGCCGACCATGCCCGTGTAGAGCCTGTCGTTCTGGTCGAAGGCTCCCTGTCCCATCAGGGTGCAGCAGACCGGCGCATCGAGCTTATGGGCAAAGCGCTTCAACGCGGGAGCCGCCTCCGATAAAATCGCGCCGCCGCCCGCCATAATACAGGGCTTCTTTGCCGCACGGAGCAGCGAAATCGCCTCCGTGAGTTTCTCTGTCACAGGGAGTTCTTGCATGGATGCAACCGCAATGCTCTTTGGCTCGTACTCGGTCTCCGCCGCCGTCACATCCTTCGTGATATCGACCAGCACCGGGCCCGGGCGACCGCTCCGCGCGATTCGAAACGCGCGGCGCAATACGCCTGCCAGTTCTGTTACATCCTTCACGATAAAATTGTACTTGGTAATCGGCATGCTGATGCCGGCAATATCAATCTCCTGAAACGAGTCTTTTCCGAGAATCGGATTGGCCACATTGCAGGTGATGGCGACCACGGGCGAAGAGTCCATATAGGCGCTCGCAATGCCGGTGACTAAGTTCGTCGCGCCGGGGCCGCTGGTCGCGAGGCACACGCCTACCTTGCCGCTTGCGCGCGCATAGCCGTCGGCCGCGTGCGCAGCGCCCTGCTCATGGCTGGTCAGCACATGGTGAATCTCATCGCTGTGCTTATAGAGTGCATCATAAATATTCAAAATCGCGCCGCCCGGATAACCGAAGACCGTGTCAACGCCCTGTTCCTTGAGGCAGGCGATTACAATTTCCGCGCCGCTCAGCTTAGTCATGCTTCCAGCCTTCCACCGAGAGCACCGCACCCTGCGGCGCGCCGGTCACCAGCTCGCGGTAGCGAACCAGGTAGCCGTCCACCTCATTGACGCGCGGCTTCCAGCTCTTCTTTCTCTCCGCGAACTCCTCCTCGGAGACACGCGCGTTCAGGGAGTGCGCATCGATGTCGATGTCGATGATATCGCCCTCCCGAATTAACGCGATCGGACCGCCGACCGCCGCCTCCGGTGCCACATGGCCGATCGAAGCGCCGCGGCTTGCGCCGGAGAAGCGTCCGTCCGTGATGAGCGCAACGGTAGAGCCGAGACCCATGCCGACAATCGCCGAAGTCGGGTTTAACATTTCGCGCATGCCGGGGCCGCCCTTCGGACCCTCGTAGCGAATCACGACGACATCGCCCGGGACTATCTTGCCGCCCTTGATGGCCGCAATCGCATCGTCCTCGCAGTCAAAGACGCGCGCGGGGCCGCTGTGCTTTAACATCTCCGGTGCCACCGCACTGCGCTTCACGACGCAGGATTCCGGCGCAATGTTGCCCCGGAGTATCGCGATACCGCCGGTCTCGGAATACGGATTCTCGACCGGGCGAATGACCTCCTTGTCGAGGTTCCATGCGTTCTCGATGTTCTCGCCCACGGTCTTGCCGGTCGCGGTCAGACAATCGAGGTTGATGAGGCCCTTCTTCGAGAGTTCCTTCAGCACGGCGTAGACACCGCCCGCCTCGTTCAGATCCTCCATATAAGTGTGCCCCGCCGGCGCAAGATGGCAGAGATTCGGGGTACGCGCGGAGACCTCGTTCGCAATGTTCACATCCAGCTTCACCTTCGCCTCGTGCGCAATCGCCGGAAGGTGGAGCATGGTATTGGTCGAGCAGCCGAGCGCCATATCGACGGTCAACGCGTTCATAAATGCCTTCTCGGTCATGATGTCGCGCGGGCGGATATCATTCCGGTAGAGCTCCATAATCTGGTTGCCGGCGTGCTTCGCGAGGCGGATGCGCTCCGAGTAGACCGCCGGAATCGTACCGTTGCCGCGGAGACCCATGCCGAGCACCTCGGTGAGACAGTTCAGCGAGTTCGCGGTGTACATGCCGGAACAGCTGCCGCAGGTCGGGCAGACCTTCTCCTCGAATTCGGAGACATCTTCTATGGTCATCTTGCCCGCCGCATAAGCGCCGACCGCCTCAAACATGCTGGAGAGCGAGCGCTTCTCGCCCTTCACACGGCCCGCAAGCATGGGGCCGCCGCTCACAAAGATGGTCGGGATATTGACGCGCGCCGCCGCCATGAGAAGACCCGGCACGTTCTTATCGCAGTTCGGGACGCAGACCATTGCGTCAAACTGGTGTGCTCTCGCAAGACACTCGGTCGAATCCGCAATGAGGTCTCTCGTGACGAGCGAATACTTCATGCCCGTGTGCCCCATCGCAATGCCGTCGCAGACCGCAATGGCCGGCACCACGACGGGCATGCCGCCCGCCTCTGCGACGCCGAGCTTCACGGCATCGACAATCTTGTCGAGATTCATGTGGCCCGGGACAATTTCATTGTAGGACGAGATGATGCCGATGAGCGGCTTCTTCATCTCCTCCTGGGTAAAACCGAGTGCATTAAACAAAGAGCGGTGGGGTGCCTGCTGCATCCCCGCTTTCACGTGATCGCTTAACATGGTAATTCCTTCTTTCTAGCTATGTCTTTCCAAGCTGTAATCAAAATAAAAATCAGATTGTAAATGTCAGATGCGGGCCATGACCAGCGCGCCCATCTCCCGGGTGCCGACCTTTTTCGTGCCCTCGGTGTAAATATCCGGCGTGCGGTAACCGTCCCGCAGTACGGCCGCAACCGCATTCTCCACCGCGCGCGCCTCGGTCTCCATATCGAAGGAGTAGCGAAGTAGCATCGCCGCCGAGAGTATGGTCGCAAGCGGGTTCGCCTTGTCCTGTCCCGCAATATCCGGCGCGGAACCGTGACTCGGCTCATAGAGGCCGAGTTTCGTCTCGTTCAGACTCGCGCTCGGCAGCATGCCGATGGAGCCCGTCACCATGCTCGCCTCATCCGACAGAATGTCGCCAAACGTGTTCTCGGTCACGATGACATCAAACTGTCCCGGATTGTAGACCAGCTGCATGGCAGCGTTGTCGACCAGCATGTGCGAGAGCTTGACTTCCGGATACTCCTTGCCGACTTCCTCCATGACACGCCGCCAGAGACGCGAAGTATCCAGCACATTTGCCTTGTCAACGCTGATCAGAGACTTTCTGCGCTTTGATGCGGCCTCGAAGGCCTTAATCGCAATGCGCCGAATCTCCGGTTCCGTGTAGACCAGGGTATCGACCGCGGTCTCGACACCGTTTACGACTTCGGTGTGGCGCTCGCCGAAATAGAGGCCGCCGGTGAGTTCTCTTACAATCACAAGGTCAAAGCCGTTCCGAAGCTGCTCCGGCTTTAAGGGGCAGGCCGTCGCAAGTTCCGGATAGAGAAACGCGGGGCGCAGGTTCGCAAAGAGGCCGAGCTCCTTCCGAATTTTCAATAGACCTGCCTCCGGGCGAAGCGCCGGTGCCAGCTTGTACCAGGGAGACGTCTCAGCGTTACCTCCCACGGCACCGAGCAGCACAGCATCGCTCTCCTTTGCCTTTTGCAAGTTCTCATCGGTCAGCGGCTCGCCGTAGCGGTCAATCGAGCAACCGCCCATTGCAATCTCCGTAAAGTGAAACACATGTCCGAACTTCTTAGCGACATGCGCGAGCACTGCCTTTGCCTCTCCCACAATTTCCGGTCCGATACCGTCGCCCGGAATCAAAACAATTTTCTTCTCCACAGTAGTCTCCTCCTGTGCCTGTCCTCGGGATTCCAAAAAGCTTTCTCTCAGGAAAAACTTTTCTCTCCATATTAAAACAAGACGCTGTATTTTTCAAGAAAGCTTGAAAAATACAGCGTCTTTTGAATATCTGTCTCAGTTTTACTGTGCGCTTGCCAGCGGTGCAACCCAGACACCGTTGATGTCGAGCTGGTAGCCGTCCGGGCTCATGCGGTTGTAGAACATGTTGCCGTTCGTCTCATCGAAGTAGTACCAGTTGTCGCCGTCCTTGAACCAGCCGGTGATCATGTTGCCGTTTTCGTCGAAAATGTACCACTCGTTGTTGATTCTTCTCCAGCTGCTCTTCACGAGCTCGCCGTTCGGAAGACGGAAGCTCCACTTGCCGCCGTTCTGCAGCCAGGTTCCCGCGCTCTCCTCAGTTGCGTTCTTTGCTCTCTGCGCCGCCGCAGTCTCTTCGCTCACCGAAATCTCGTTGGAGCTTGCCCACGGTCCGCGGTAGTCCGGGTTCATTGCGCTCACGCCGCGAACCTGGAAGGAGTAGGTGCCTGCCTTGGTCATGTACTTCGAAACATCGAGAGACTGACCCTGCACCATCTGCACACCGCCGAGCGTCGTGTTACCTCTCTTAAACTTCACCTCGTAGCTGCCTGCGCCGAGAGACTCGGTCCAGCTTGCCGTGGTCCCCTCAAGGTAAGCCTCGTTGATTCTGGAAGCCTGCTGCTCAAGGCTCGGAAGCTTCAGATCAATCACCAATGCGTAAGCGTTGTCTTCACGCGTTGCGCTCACATATTCTGCGCCCTCCAGATGAATCTGGCTCGCAGCGTTGACCCGGAAGTAGCAGCCGTCCTCAGCCTGCAGGCGAACACGGAAGGTCGGGACATCGGTAGCCTGCCAGGATCCGCCCTCGTTCAGCACCTCGAAGCTGTTCACCGAGTAACGGTTGCTGACCGGCTTAAATTCAAGCTGCTCATCGCCGTGCGGCGTTCCCGCATGCACGGTTCCGGTCACCTTAAGGCCGACACTCTTAATTGCCTTCTCTTTCGCATATGCGGTCAAACCCAATGCAGCTGTGAGGAGCACCAAAGCTCCCGCGAGAACGGTTCCCTTTACGACATGTTTCATTGTCATTTCCCCCTTATGAATCGCTCTGAAATTTGTCCGGTCGGAAAATGTGAATAGAACTCTACGCTTCAAACGTCAACTTTTTCTACACTTCTTCTAATCGGGACTGCCTATAGGATACCCGATAACCGCTATATCGTCAATAACAAACCGCTTACATTTTTATGACATTTGTCAAAAAAGACCCCCGCGCCCGCAAAAAACTTGGGCGCGGGAGTCTCCCGCAATTTTATTTTGCCGTGTCCTGGACGCGGGATTCGCGAATCACATTGACGCGAATCTGGCCCGGGTACTGCATCTCCTGCTCAATGCGCTTTGCGACATTGTGCGCGAGTATGACCATGTCGTCGTCCGTGACCTTCTCCGGAACAACCATGATGCGCACCTCACGGCCCGCCTGCACCGCAAAGGACTTCTCAACGCCCTCAAAGGAATTCGTGATTTCCTCAAGCTGCGCGAGACGGTTCGTATAAGTCTCAATGGTCTCACGTCTTGCGCCCGGACGCGCCGCCGAAATGGTATCCGCGGCCTGGACGATACATGCGATGAGACTCTCCGGCTCGACATCGCCGTGGTGAGATTCCACCGTGTTGATGACAATCTGGTTCTCCTTGTACTTACGGCAGAGTTCCACGCCGAGCTGCACATGGGAGCCCTCGATCTCGTGGTCGACCGCCTTGCCGACATCGTGCAGAAGACCCGCGCGCTTCGCCATGCGCACGTCGACGCCCACTTCCGCCGCCAGTATGCCGGACAGTTCCGCGACCTCGATTGAATGACGCAGGGCGTTCTGACCGTAGCTCGTGCGGTAGCGCATGCGCCCGATGAGCTTCACAAGCTCCGGATGAATGCCGTGTACGCCGACTTCGAGCACCGCAGCCTCGCCCGCTTCACGCATGCGGGTATCGACCTCGCGCTGCGCCTTCTCAACCATCTCTTCGATGCGCGCGGGGTGAATGCGGCCGTCGTTAATCAGCTTCTCAAGCGCAACCTTCGCGATTTCACGGCGCACCGGGTCAAAGCCCGAGAGCACGACCGCTTCCGGCGTGTCGTCGACTATCAGTTCCACACCGGTCAGCTGCTCAAGGGTGCGGATGTTTCTGCCCTCGCGGCCGATGATACGTCCCTTCATCTCGTCGTTCGGCAACTGTACCACCGAGACCGTGGATTCCGCGACGCTGTCTGCGGCGCAACGCTGAATTGCGCTCACCACATACTCCTTCGCCTTCTTATCTGCCTCTTCCTTTGCGGCGCTCTCAAGGTCGCGGATCATACGCGCCTTGTCATGCTTCACATCGTCCTCAATCGAACGAAGCAGGAATTCCTTCGCCTGCTCCACCGAGAGTCCGGCAATGCGCTCCAGCTCTTCCATCCCTCTGTCGTAGAGAGAATCCACCTCACGGCTTCTCGCCGCAATGCTCTCCTCTTTCTGCTGCAAGGTCTGCTCTCTCTTTTCAAGCGCATTCTGCTTCTTGTCGAGATTCTCCTCCTTGCTGAGGACACGATTCTCATAGTGCTGCAACTCCGCGCGACGCTCCTTGGTTTCCCGCTCCAGTTCATTCTTGGTCCGGAGCGCTTCTTCCTTGGCTTCCAACATGGCCTCGCGCTTCTTTGTCTCCGCAGTTTTCAAGGCTTCTTCGATGATCTCGCGGGATTTCACCTCCGCGCTGCCGATCTTGCTTTCATAAGTACGCTTCCGATATGCAATCGCAAGATTCCAGCTCAAAAAAGCCACAATCACCGCCGTAATGACAACTGCAATGATGATTTGTGACACAGAGCACCTCCTTATTCAGTTTTCATGGTACAATTTTTCCCTATATTGCGCTTCGATTTCATGGCAATATGAATATACTAGCAAATCTTAAGAATTATCGCAAGTATAAGTACGTATTGCATCCCGAATCGCGCCGTAAGTATAGCCCTTACGCAGGAGAGCTGCATAAATACGCTGTTCCGCCTTGTTGTCGAGTTCGGTGGAGTAGCGCCGTTTCTTAAGTTCCCGACAGATTTGTGCGCTTTCGTCCGGTGCCTCGGCTTCGAGTAACTCTTCGATGAGTTCCTTGTCGACCCCGCGGTTTCGGAGGGCGGTCTTTATATAGCGGGCGCTCTTTTCCCCGCTCCGTGTCCTGATATAGGTCTCCGCGACGCGTCTGTCGTCCACATAGCGAAGACTGCGCCCGTAGTCGAGCGCAAGTTCCGCGATTTCTTCCGGATAAAAGCCTTCGCGAAATTTTCGACGCAGTTCCGCCTCGGTGTAATCCCTCTGCTTTAAGAGATAGAGCAGACGCTCCCGGCTCCGCCGAATGAGCAGGGGATAGAGTTCCGTCTTCAGGAAGTCCTCCGTGAGTTCTTTCCCGACTTCCAAGTCCATTTTTTTAATTTCCCCCCGGTAAAGCGAAAAAGCAAAGTCCTCATCCGTGAGGACTTTGCTTTTTTTCGTGCCGAGCGGAAGAATTTCCGTAATCGTCATACTTCCGCTTCCCGCTCCTCTATGGCTTCCGCCTTACCGGCCGAAATTCCTGTCGTATCTACGGGTGTCAGTCCATGCGCCTCGCGCACGCGATTCTCGATTTCAACCGAAATTTCCGGGTGTTCCTGCAGGAAGCCCTTGGCGTTCTCACGACCCTGGCCTATTTTATTGCCCTCGTAGGAGAACCAGGCGCCGCTCTTTTCGACGATATTTTCCTTGACCGCGAGGTCCAGAATATCGCCCTCCTTCGAGATGCCCTTGCCGAACATGATATCGAACTCAATCTCCTTAAACGGCGGCGCAATCTTATTCTTCACAACTTTCACGCGGACGCGCGTACCCACAATCTCGCCGCCCTGCTTTAAGACATCGATTTTGCGGACATCCAGACGCACCGAGGAGTAGAACTTAAGCGCTCTTCCGCCCGTCGTGGTCTCGGGGCTGCCGAACATGACGCCGATCTTCTCGCGCAGCTGGTTAATAAAGACTACGGTGCTGTTCGTATTGCTGACAATGCTCGTGAGCTTACGGAGCGCCTGGCTCATGAGACGCGCCTGGAGACCCACGTGGAGATCTCCCATATCGCCCTCAATCTCCGCCTTCGGCACCAGCGCCGCAACCGAGTCCACAATGATGATGTCCACGGCACCGCTTCGCACCATGGTCTCGGTGATCTCGAGCGCCTGCTCACCGGTGTCCGGCTGGGAGATGTAGAGGTTGTCGACATCGACCCCGATGTTCTTTGCGTAGACCGGATCCAGTGCGTGCTCGGCATCGATAAAGCCCGCAATGCCGCCGCGCTTCTGCACTTCCGCAACCATGTGCAGCGCGACCGTGGTCTTACCGGAGGACTCCGGTCCGTAGACCTCGATGATACGTCCCTTCGGAATGCCGCCGAGTCCCAGCGCGAGATCTAAGCTCAGCGATCCGGTCGGCGTGGTCTCGACACTCATCATATTGCTCGGGTCGCCGAGTTTCATGACCGCGCCCTTGCCGAAATCCTTTTCAATCTGCTTTAACGCTTCGTCCAGCGCCCGTCTCTTTGCATCCTGATCCATACCGCACCTCTTCTCTCAAGTCAAATCGCGGGAACCGTTTTGCAAACATTTGTTCCGCGAACTTTTGTTCTGTTTTCAGTTTACCCGCTTCCGGCAAATTTTGCAAGCGAAACTCTTATTCGCCGGTTCCGTTTACGGCAATCGACTTGAGCACCTCGATTTCTCCCTCCGTAAACGAAGTGAGTTCCTCTCCGCGTCCCACAAATTGCACCGTGACAAGGGTGTTGTGCACGCAGAGGATTGCCTTCTTCTTGAGGAGTTTTCCGAAGGGCTCGGTGCTCTTATCCAGCTGCAGGGTCACAAAGAAGGGCTTGTCGCCGTAGACCTGAACGCCCACCTGCTCGGCCTCGATAAACTGCGAGATGTAGGCATTCGCGCTGAAAATGGATCTCTCGAGCGCGTTTCCGCTGTTCACCTCGGTCGTGACCTCGATGTAGGATTCGGTGTTATAGTCCGCAACGTTTAAGTGACGGTGATAGAGCGGTCCGTTCTGACTCGAGTTAAACTGCGCGGGAAGTCGAATCGAGATGCTTTCATTGTCTTCGTTGCCATGGAGCACCACGGTTTCGCCGCTGAACGAGGAGCAGTCCTCCACCGCGCTCAAGTCGAGTTCCTTCATCTTTTCCAGATACGCATCTCCGAGTAATCTGACACCCTTCCGCATCTTCTTGAGTTCGCCCGCATCGAGGCTCAGCGGCACCGGCTGTAAATATTCCTCCACGCCGGTCACGGTATTCGGCTTCACATTTTCCTTGTCGACATAGGGCGTTAAGTCGATGCCGGCGGGCTTATACTCGTTCACCGGAACCGTCGCGACGGAATTCACCATCTGCTCCATCAGTTCCTCGGTGAAGGGAGACTCGGTTCTTCCCCTGTATTCCTCCGCAGTCGTGCCGTATTCAAAGCGAAGCACTACCTCGCGGTTTGCGAGAAAGCCGATGTAGTCGACAAAGTCCCGAACCACCCGGCTCTGCCCCGTCCCTCTGTCCGAGCGATAGGAAAGGCGAAGCCACTTTTGCTTCCCCACATTGATGACCTTGGCCTTCATGTCCGTGTAATCTTGGTAGCTGTAGCCGGTCTCGAGCGAACGCACGCGGTCGGCGCCGCGCCGCACACCGGATCCCTGGCCCGCCGTCACCTCGAGCGTGATCGTCGCGGCGCGTCCCTGGCCGTCCTCCGTGACCGCCCAGACCTCGTAATTGGCCTGCTCCGGATCGTTGGAGCGCTGAAAGCCCTTGGCCGGAAGTTCCGCCGTGACAGGTCCCGACGTGAGCGTCAAGACTTCGCCCTCCGGCTTCTTTGCGCTGCTCTTCTTCTCGTCATAGTTGACATCTCGGAGCTCCGTGAACGCCGCTCTCACCTCGGTCGGGAACTTGCTGTCCTCTTCGCTCGCCTTGCTCGCTGCATTTGTCCCGCCGGATGCACTTCCTCCGTCGCTCGCCTTGGTCTCTTCGCCGCTCCCCGCGTTCGATGCTTCCGACTGCGCCGCAGCGCTCCCATCGATGGACTTTGACCCGGACTTTTTGCCGCCGCAGCCGGAAACCGCCAGTGCCGTCGCCAGAGAAAGTGAAAGTAAAACCGCCTTCTGTCTCTTCTTCATGTCAAACTCCCTTCATCCTCTTGCCGCAGCTGTACTGCGGCGCTTCCGTAGCCGATAACATTTGTTATTATATCCGAATCTTTTCTTTCGATGTATTACATTTTTGTAAATTCAGCGCTGCCTGTTCCAGCTTAAGCAAATATATCTTCTTCTCGATTCCGCCCGCATAACCGCTCAAGCGACCGTCTGCCGCGATGATGCGGTGACAGGGAATCAGGATGAGCAAAGGGTTATGCGCAACCGCGCCGCCGGTCGCATGGGGGGAAATAAAGACCTTCCCCTCTTTTGCGGCAAGCCGCGCCGCAAGCTCCTTATAGCTCGCCGTCTGTCCGTAGGGGACCGCTAACATCTCCCGCGCTATCGCCTTTCGAAAATCGGAGCCGCTGAATGAAAGCCGCGGGTAAAAATTCGGCTCCCGCCCCGAAAAATAGAGTTCCAGCCAGCGCAGAGTCTCCCGAAAAATCGGGAGTTCGTCTGTCGTACATTCCTCTACGGTTTCGCCTTTTAAGAGCGCACGGTCGTATTTCTGTCCGTCAATCCAGAGTCCCGAAAGTGTTATCCCGTCGGCGCTCGCAAGGGCCAACATCCCAAGCGGAGAATCTACGTGTGCAATTTGTATCATCCTGCCTTCTTTCTCATCGAACATTTCCGCTCGCACGGCAGCTCAGTCAAAGTCCATCCAGACCATGTGCTTTCCGCAGTGCAGGCAGCGGAACAGGTAGCACTGCATGGAACCGCCGTTTACGGACTCCCGTATCCACTGCTTTTCGTTCTCATCCCACATGGGATCCTCCAATACTTCTTCCAGCACACCCTGTGTCTTCATTTCCTTTGCGCCCACGTCGCCGAGGTAGGCACAGAAATCGCCGCAGTGGGCGCGCCAGTGCTCCTGCTGCCAGCCGATGTAGCCCGGCGTGCGGTGAATCAGCTCATCGAGACGCGCGGGATCCTCGACCCCTTCGTCGACGGAATATTCATCCTGAAACGCCCCGTCAAATTTCCGGGCTGCTTCTCCGCTTGCAATGCAGTCCGGACAAAAACAATCTGCATCGGAAATTGCATAAAACGGTCCGTTGTAAAAGATATGCGTCTGCTTCCCGCAACATTCACATACAACGCCCTCCTTGGAGGCTTCGAAAATTCCGGTCTCCAGCGGGTGCGGGTGGTAACGGAAAAACGGGAGCTCTGTCTCCGCTTTGCTCTGCCGCTCCGCTACTGCCCCCGTTTTCGGGCATTT
>CAJPKN010000027.1 GCA_905370385.1 Stomatobaculum longum | reverse complement strand
TCAAGGTTCTTGGCCCGCCCTCACGAGCAAGCTTGTGTACTATACCACCCCTGTATGAAGGCGTCAAGCGTTTTTTCAAACTTTTTCATTTTTATTTTTGAAAATCGCAAAATCGCATTTCCTTGTCCGGATTTCTGGCCGCACGAATATCGCCGCAGCCATAATTCAGCCCGTGCTTTTCTTGCCCGCATCTATTATGTGAACCAATTAATCCGCTTCGTTACTTTGTTCTGCGGCGTAACAAGAAAGCCGGGCAGGGCTTCTCCCTCCCGGCTCTCTATCATCTTCTTCCTTCTGTCTCCGTCGAAGCCTTCTATCTACCCTACCTCGAAGTCTTATTTCAGTTTTTCGCCCTTCGTATCCCGGTGACCGCGCCGTATCTTCTCCGGGTTCACCTTCTTTCCGTTGAACACGAACTCTTCCATGGGCGGCAAAAGCAGCGCTTTCTGCACATAGTCCCCGGAACCAAGGCGCATGCCGCGCACACCGCGCGCGTTCTTCTTCATCTGCGGCGTCTCCTCTGCGTTAAAGCGCAGGGCATAGTTTTCCCCGCTGAGCAGCAATACTTCCTGCTTTCCTTTTCCGAGCACCAGCACCGCTGTCACCGCATCCTCATCTCCCAGTTTGGTCGCAACCACAGTCTTATTCGCGGTCTCGAACTCTGCGCCGTCGACCAGCTTCACATAGCCCTCGCGGCTCACAAAGAGAAGCTGTTCCTTGCTGAGGCTACCCGCTGCCGCGACCAGATGGATTTCTTCCTTCCGCCCGTCAAAGCGGCTCAGGTTATCAATCGGCACACCCTTGTCCTTCAGCTTACCGGCCGGAATATCCCGCACTTTGACCTGATGCAACACACCCGCACTGGTATAGAGCTGTATCCTGCCGCTCGTCATAATCGGCACAACCGCGCGGTACTCGCCCTCGATCTGCTCCCGATTCTTCTCATAACTCGCGACATCCAAAAGTTTTGCGTAGCCGAAGCGATCCAAAAGGAAGATAACCGGTTCGTCCTCCGGTGCCTTCTCTTCGACCACAGCCTCCTTGCTGTCCTCGAGCCGCGTGCGGCGCTCGTGCGCATATTCCTTTTTGATGGCCTCGAGGTCCTTTATGAGAAGCTTATCAAGCTTCTCGCGGCTCGAGAGATAGCCCTCATAGGTCTCGATTTTTTTAAGCGTCTCCGCGTGCTCTTTTTCGAGTGCCAAAATCTCGAGTCCGATCAACTTATAGAGACGCATTTCGAGTATGGCCTGTGCCTGGCGCTCTGTGAAGTGCAGCTGCATGGCATCCCGAAGATAACTCGGGTCCTTGAAGTAAATGCGGCTCGCATCGCCGGTCGTGAGGCAGGCCTTCGCGTCCTCGAGTTTCTTCGCGCCGCGGAGTATCGCAATGATTAAATCAATGCAATCGCAGGCGGCAATCAGGCCCTCCTGCACCTCCTGTTTTAAGCGCTCCTTTTCGAGCAGGGTCTCGTACTTCTTCTCGGCATTCGCGTACTGGAAGGCAAGATAGTGCTTTAAGATGCCTTTTAAGTCCAGCGTCTCCGGTCTGCCGTCCGCAATGGCCAGCATATTGACACCGAAGCTGTCCTCGAGCTTGGTCTTCTTATAGAGCATATTCTTGACACGGTCCAGATCCGCGTCGCGGCGAAGTTCCAGGACAATGCGGACGCCCTCCTTGGAGCTCTGATTCGAGATATCCACGACCTCGGGGAGCTTTTTGCTCTCCACGAGTGCCGCCACATCCATTAAAAATTTATCGATGCCCGCGCCGACCATGGTATAGGGGATCTCGGTGATCACCAGTTTGTCGCGATCGCTCCGCTTCTGCCCGAGCTCCACCTCAATGCGTCCGCGCAGCTTGATTTTGCCGACACCGGTTCTGTAAATCAGCGGAAGCTCGCTCTGATTTGCCACAATGCCGCCGGTCGGAAAATCCGGCCCCTTTAAGAGGCCCAGGAGTTTCTCGTATTTGATCTCCGGGTTCTTAATATAGGCGATGCAGGCATCGCAGACTTCCCCCAGGTTGTGCGGCGGAATCGAGGTCGACATACCGACCGCAATGCCCTCCGCGCCGTTCACAAGAAGATTCGGAATGCGAACCGGCAAAACCTCAGGTTCTTTCTCGGTCTCGTCGTAGTTCGAGACAAAGCGGACGGTCTTATCGAGGTCGCGGAGATACACCTCCTCCGCAAACTTCTGAAGCTTCGCCTCGGTGTAACGCATGGCCGCAGCGCCGTCTCCCTCAATCGAGCCGAAGTTGCCGTGGCCGTCGACCAGCGGCATGCCGCGCTTAAAGGGCTGGCTCATCACAACCAGGGTCTCGTAAATCGAGCTGTCGCCGTGCGGGTGGTATTTACCCATGGTGTCACCCACAATACGCGCGGACTTTCGGTGCGGCTTGTCGTGGCTTAAGTGCAGCTCGCTCATATCGTAGAGCACGCGCCGCTGCACCGGCTTTAGGCCGTCCCGCGCATCGGGAATCGCGCGGGCGGTAATCACACTCATCGAATAGTCGAGATAGCTCTTTTGCATTTCCTCGGAGTATTCGGTTCGAAGAATTTTCTCTGCCATGGTATTCCTCTCTCGCCTTTATGCGTCGATTTCCGCTTCGTCCGCGTGGTCGTGGATAAAGTCGCGCCGCGGTCCCACGTTGCTGCCCATTAAGAGAGCCGTGACCTCGCTCGCGAGGCGGGCATCCTCAATTTCAACCCGCTTTAACATGCGCTGCTCCGGATTCAGCGTGGTCTCCCAGAGCTGCTCCGGGTTCATCTCACCGAGACCTTTGTAGCGCTGCAGGGTGTAAGTTCCCTCTTTGTGCTTCGCCTTGAATTTTTCGAGCGCCTTGTCGTCGTAGATGTAGACCCCCTCCTTGTCCTTGCCGCGCGTCGGAACTGCCTTGTAGAGCGGCGGCATCGCAATGTATACATGACCGTCGTAGATGAGCTCCGGCATGAAGCGATAGAGGAAGGTTAAGAGCAGGGTGTCAATGTGGCTGCCGTCCACATCGGCATCCGTCATCAGAATAATCTTGTCGTAGCGCAGCTTCGTGATGTCAAAGTCGTTGCCGTAGCCCTCGGAGAAGCCGCAGCCAAAGCTGTTGATCATGGTCTTAATCTCCGCATTCGCAAGCACCTTGTCCATGGACGCCTTCTCGACGTTCAGGATTTTACCGCGTATCGGGAGTATGGCTTGATACATGCGGTTGCGTGCGGTCTTTGCGGAACCGCCTGCGGAATCTCCCTCGACAATGAAGATTTCGCACTTCGAGGGATCCCGGGACTCACAGTTCGCGAGCTTTCCGTTCGAGTCGAAGGAAAAACGCGGCTTTGCGAGGAGGTTGGTTCTCGCCTTCTCCTCCGCCCGCCGTATCTTTGCCGACTTTTCGGCACAGGCAATGATAGCGCGAACCGTCTCCAAGTCGCGGTCAAAGTAGCGCGTCAGCTCATCGCCCGCAATCGAAGAGACCGCCTTGGTCGCATCCGCGCTTGCAAGCTTGGTCTTGGTCTGCCCCTCGAAAATCGGGTCCGGATGCTTGATTGCGACAATGGCCGTCATGCCGTTTCGCGTATCCGCACCGGTGAAATTTGCGTCCTTCTCTTTTAAAAACCCGAGTTCGCGCGCGTAGCCGTTGATAAGCTGAGTAAAGCGTGTCTTAAAGCCCTGCAAGTGCGTGCCGCCCTCGGCGGTGTAAATGCTGTTGCAGAAGCCGAGCAGTTTCTCCTCGAATGCATCCACAAACTGGATCGCGCACTCAAGTTCAATGTCCTCAAAGCGACCCTTGATATAGACCGGCTCATGCACCGCAGTCTGCCCCTCATTCAGCGCGCGAACATAGGCAATCAGCCCCTCGGGCTCGCGGAACACTTCCTGTTCCTCTTCGCCGGGGAGCTTGTTTTCGTAATAGATGGTGATGCCGGGATTTAAGTAGGCGGTCTCGTGAAGTCTCGACTTTAACCAATCCGCGCGGAAATGCGTCTTCTCAAAGATTTCCGGATCCGGCAGAAAGTTAATTTCCGTGCCGCTCTCCTCCTTTTTACCGACAATCGGCAAGAGGCCGTTTTTCAGTTCCGTTGTCGGAACGCCCTTCGCGTAGCTGTCCTCGTAGACCACGCCGCCACGGCTGATGCGCACCCGCATTCTTTTGGAGAGCGCGTTCACGACGGAGGAACCCACGCCGTGCAGGCCGCCGCTCGTCTTATAGGCGTTGTTGTCGAACTTTCCGCCGGCATGCAGGGTCGTCATGACCACACGCTCGGCCGAGACCCCCTTCCGGTGCAGCTCCACCGGAATACCGCGCCCGTTGTCGCGCACGGTACAGGAACCATCCTTCTCGAGGACAATGTGAACCTCGCTGCAATAGCCCGCGAGGTGCTCATCGATCGCATTGTCCATAATCTCGTAAATCAGGTGGTTCAGCGCCTTCTGACCGACGCCGCCGATGTACATGCCGGGGCGTTTTCTGACCGCATCGAGCCCCTCCAGCACGGTGATGCTGTCAGCCGTGTACTGTGTCTTTGCCATCCCTCTCCCTCCGTGCCGTGGAAACGGCGAAAAAAAGAGACCGAAGTATGCCTTCGGTCCCATGCCAGCAGGCGACGGGAATCGAACCCGCGTCACAAGCTTGGGAAGCTTGTGTTCTACCATTGAACCACGCCTGCATCCAGTCCAGTATACCGAAACTCATTCGGCTTGTAAACCTTCTTTTTCTTTCCGACAGGCCTCGCAATAGCCATAGAGCACCGTGCCCTCGCATTGCAGCGCGAAGCCGTGACCGCGCATCAAATGCTCTCTGACTTCATCCATAAAATCGCAGTCCATGTGGATGATTTTACCGCAGGAAACGCACTTTAAGTGCAGGTGCTCCGCGCAGTGGCGGCCTTCCACCTCGAGCTGATACACCGCCTTCTCGCCCTTCTCGGCGACATATTTCAGGATTTTCTTCTCCTCGTACAGGCGATCCAGATTGCGGTAAACCGTGGTCGGACTCACGGTCAGACCGACCGCCTGCAAGTGATTCAGGATGTCGGATGCGCTCACGGTCTTGCCCGCAGATGCCTCCAAATATTTCATAATCTCTTGTCTGGACTTCGTGCTGTAAGTTCCGCTTCTCTTCATGGCCGCCTCCTCGGTGCAAAGAATAGCACAGAACATGCGTTTTGTAAAGAGAACGGCGGGCGGCGAAGCGACTGTTTAAGCCGACTCCGCCGTCCGCCGGCAAGTCTTTTTTCTAAGTTCGAGTCTTAGAAGAGACCCGTAATCTTTCCGTTCTCATCCACGTCGATGTGCTCGGAGGCCGGAACCTTCGGAAGACCCGGCATGGTCATGATATCGCCGGTCTTCACGACAATGAAGCCCGCGCCCGCCGAAACCTTGACCTCGCGAACGGTAATCTTAAAGCCGCGCGGCGCACCGGTCAGATTCTTGTTGTCCGAGAAGCTGAACTGGGTCTTCGCCATGCAGACCGGATAGGAGCCGAAACCGAGTTCTTCCAGGCGCTTTGCCTGCTTTTTCGCCTCGGCCGTGAGCACCACGCCGTCGCCGCGATACACCTCGCGCACAATCTTGTTGAGCTTTTCCTCGAGGCTGTCGCCGTCCTCATAGGCAAAGCGGAAGTGGTTCTCCGCCGTGTTCTCGCAGAGACGCACGACCTCACGCGCAAGCGCCTCGCCGCCTTCGCCGCCCTTGGCCCAGACCTCGGAGAGCACGACATTGACACCGAGTTTCTTGCACTCGTCCGCGATGCAGCTAAGCTCCTCCTCGGCGTCAAACGGGAAGCGGTTGATCGCGACCACGGTCGGAAGACCGAAGACCTTCGTCATGTTCTCGACATGCTGCAGAAGGTTCGGAAGCCCCTTCTTCAGTGCTTCGACATTCGGCGTGTTGAGCTCTGCCTTATCGACGCCGCCGTGGTGCTTCAGTGCGCGCACAGTTGCGACCACGACCGCGCAGTCCGGGCGCAGCCCCGTCATGCGGCACTTGATGTCAATAAACTTCTCGGCGCCGAGGTCGGCACCGAAGCCCGCCTCGGTGACCGCATAGTCGTTCAGGCGGAGCGCCAGGCTGGTTGCGAGCACGGAGTTGCAGCCGTGCGCAATGTTTGCGAAGGGGCCGCCGTGAATGAAAGCCGGCGTGTGCTCCAAAGTCTGCACGAGGTTCGGCTTCAACGCATCCTTTAAGAGCGCCGTGAGCGCGCCCTCCGCGTGGAGATCGCCCGCAGTCACCGGCTCATTGTCCATGTTGTAGCCGATGATCATGCGCGCCAGTCTCTCCTTCAGATCCTTTAAGTCCTTCGCGAGGCAGAAGACCGCCATAATCTCACTCGCGACCGTAATCTCGAAGCCGTCCTCGCGGACACGTCCGTCGGTTCTCTTGCCGAGACCGTCGATGATGTTGCGAAGCTGACGGTCGTTCATATCGACCGCGCGCTTCCAGGTGATGCGCTTGTCGTCGATGCGGAGCGCATTGCCCTGGAAAATGTGGTTGTCAATCAGCGCCGCAAGGAGGTTATTTGCCGCGCCGATTGCGTGGAAGTCGCCGGTAAAGTGAAGGTTAATCTCCTCCATCGGCACGACCTGCGCATAGCCGCCGCCGGCCGCGCCGCCCTTTACGCCGAAGACCGGTCCCAGCGAAGGCTCGCGAAGCGCGACCGCAACGCTCTTGCCGAGGCGCTTTAAGCCGTCCGCGAGGCCCACGGAAGTCGTCGTCTTGCCCTCGCCCGCGGGCGTCGGGGTAATGGCCGTGACCAGCACAAGCTTGCCGTTCGGCTTGCCCTCGGTGTCCTTTAAGAGCTGATAGCTCACCTTTGCCTTGTCCTTGCCGTACTGCTCCAGATATTTTTCATCGATGCCCTCGGCGCGGGCAATCTCCTCAATTCGGGCTGCCTGCGCCTCCTGCGCAATCTCGATATCTGTTTTCATACGCGTTCTCCTTTCGTCCCGCCCTGCGGGTTCCGTTTATTTTGCTGCGATCGTATGGACAAAAAAGCGTATAAATGCAATGGTCTGCGGCTGGTAGATGATATCCACCAGGAAAGCGCCGACGATCGGCACAATCATAAACGCGCGGTGCGACATGCCGTACTTCTCGGTGACCGCCGTCATGTTGACAATCGCCGAAGGCGTGGCGCCGAGTCCGTGCCCGCAGAGTCCCGCGCACATCACGGCCGCATCGTAATTGCTGCCGAGCAGGCGGAACACAATGAAGTAAGCCGCAAAAATCATGAAAACGACCTGGCAGCAGACCACGAGCAGCACGCCGCCGATCAATCCCGCGAGCTCCCAGAGCTTTAAGCTCATGAGCGCCATCGAGAGATAGAGCGACAGCATCACTTCGCCGATGCCGTCTACCAGCGCATAATCAAAGCTGAAAAACCGGACTTTCTCGTTCAGGTTGCGCACAAGCACCGCGACGAACATCGCGCCGACATAGGTCGGAAACGACATGCCGATGGCAGCGCCGATCAGCGCCGAAACCTTCGCGCCGACCGCCATGCAGACCAAGAGCACCGTGACATTTTCCATGATGATGTGCGCGCTCCGCGCCTCGCCGCTGCTCTTGTTGACCTCAAAGACATCGCTGCCCGCGAAACTGTCGTCCCGGTCCGGCGTGAGTTTGTAGCGCTCAATGAGACGACTGCCGAGCGGACCGCCTATCATGACAGCCGTGATGAGGCCGAAGGTTGCCGCCGCCGCGCCGACCAGCATCGCCTGATCGTAGCCCATCTCGGTGAACTGGGCCCCGTAAGATGCCGCAGCGCCGTGACCGCCTATCATCGAGATGGCACTGGATAACAGCGCATAGGGCGCGGGCAGACCGATGGCCGTTCCGACCGCAATGCCGATTGCATTCTGAATCACCGAGATCACACCGGAAATCAGCCAGTAGACAACCAGCATAATGCCGCCGCGCTTTAAGAGCGAAAAACTCGCCGAGAGTCCCACCGTCGTGAAGAAAGCCAGCATGAAGGGGCTCTGAAAATAGGTGTCGAAACTCACTTGGAAACTACCCGTCACATGTCCGAGAAAGGTTAAAAACATGAAGAGAAAGCCGCCCACCACCGGCGCGGGGATGCAGTAGTGGTTTAGAATCCGGACGCGGTTTTTCACCGCCGCGCCCAGAAGCAGTAAGAGTGCCGCGAGCGCCAAGGTCGCAATCGCATCCGCCTCGATTTGGAGACCGGAATTCAGGATCTGTATGCTCACAACGTCGCTCCTTTCTTACGCGCTGTTTTAAATCTCTCTTGTCAGCTCGGAGAGCGCAAAGATTTCGCGCTCCGCCGCAATCGCCTGCTCCTCGAGCGCCGCAACGCGCGCGCTGTACTCGGCGACAAAATCCTCATCCTCAATCGAGGAGAGATTAATCTTCACGTTGAGACCCGCGCCGATCACAGCGGTTCTCGCCGCCATCGCCGCGACAAGGCCGTCGGTCACGGCATTCGTATTGCCGCGCTCCACAACCGCCTTTGCAAGCGGGAAAATGCGCGCCGCGGTCTCCGCGACATGGCAGGGCACCTTTGCCGCGGACTTTAAGCCGTTCTGCATCGCTGCTTTTCGCGCCGCCTTTTCTTCGTCCGTATCCTTCGGAAGCGCCATTGCCGCCATGAACTCGTTGAAGGAATCGGAGTCACGATCGATTTCCTCGACCAGCTCCTTCTTCAGCGCCTCGGCAGCCGTCGCGATTTCGCGCATTTCCGCATCCACCTCGACATACTTCTTCTTGCCGACGGTCAGTCCCGCGACCATGCCCGTAAGCGCCGCGGACAGGGCTCCGAAGAGTGCCGATACCGAACCGCCACCCGGTGCCGGTGCATCGGAAGCCGTGAGATCCACAAACGCGGCGACGCTCATCTCTTTCAGCTTTTCGCTCATGCCTCTTCCTCCTCATCCTCAAGGAGCCAGTTCTCCATGATCTGCTTCTTCGCATCGAACTTCATCGGTCCGAACATGCATGCCTGCAGGTAGTACTCCGCGCAGTCAATGAGGGACTGCATCGGCACGACACCGACAATCTCGCTCTCAAGGACATTGACACCGTAGCGGCGCGCCTCCATCTTGACCGCCTCGAATGCGCGGTAGATGGCTGTCTTCTCAAAGTTCACGAGATTCATCGAAACCTGTGCCACGGTATCTCTGCCGGAGTAGTGATCCTTTAACTCAACGCCGATGGCCTTGATATAGTGGTAGCCGCCGCGAATGTTCTTGACCGCATCCGCAATGTTATTCGCAATCTCCATATTGTCCGTGTCGAGGTTCACATTGTATGCAATGAGCGGCATTCTCGCGCCGATTGCAACGACACCCGCGGTCGGATGAATGTGATCCGGTCCGAAGTCCGGCGTCCAGAGTTCCTTGTCCTGAAGCTTCTCCGCCATGCCCTCAAACTGGCCCTTGCGGATCTTTGCGAGGTTCGTTCTGTGCGGCGCGCTTGCGGAATCCTCATACAGGAAGACCGGGATGCCGAGCTTCTCGCCGACAGCCTTTCCGACTTCCTTTGCGATTGCATCCGCCTCTGCGACCGTCGTATTGCGGCAGGGGATGAAGGGAACCACGTCAACCGCACCCATGCGCGGATGCTGTCCCTCGTGCTTGGTCATATCAATCAACTGTACAGCAACTTCAAACGAGTCGATGACTGCGTCGCGAAGCGCTTCCGGCTCGCCGACTGCGGTAATTACGCAGCGATTGTGGTTCACGTCTGTCTGGCAATCCAAAAGGCGAACACCTTTTCTGTTCTTGAAGCAAGCAGCAATCTTTGCCACCTTTTCCATGTCGCGCCCTTCGCTGTAATTCGGCACAGTCTCAAGAAGTTTCTTTGCCATTTGTCTCCTCCTTTTTCGTATGCGGCGACCGTCTGTCGCCACCGTTATTATTATACTCGGCTTTTCCGCATTGTGCGTATTTATTTCTTTTTGAAGTACAAAACCGAGGAAGAGCCCGATATTTTTCTTGCACCGCCGCAGACAAAGCTGCAAATATTGTGCTAAGTACACAAATACCCATCAAACACATCGGTAACTCGGCGCACAGCCGGTACCGCACAAAATCGACCGAAATCTCGTCACAGGCCTACACGAAGTCAACGCGGCGCCCGGTGCGGTAAGAGCGCGGCGCGACTTCCGGTGTTGCAAAAAAGAGACAGCGCCGCAGGGCGCTGTCTCTTTTTTTATAGTTCTTTTTATTATAGTTTTTCTGTTTCTACTGTTCCCCCTTCTCCATCCGTCCGTTTCTTCACGGCGCTCGAAACCCGTTCCGACCGCAATCTCTGCGCTTCTTTGCGCCGCGGCGCAAGTACTTTCGCCCGGTTTGCGCGGCCGCGGAAGCAGTTCAGTTTCCGCTGTTTTCCGGAAGCAGTTCCGTGAGTTCCGGCGCTCTCTGAATGAGTCCCTCCTGCTTCATCCAGTCGATGTTCTCCTGCCAGGAGCTCTCGGTCTGGGAGAGGAAGGGAGCCGCCTCTGTCTCCATTTTGGGAAGCAGAACGTCCGCGCTCTTTTGCTCAACACTCTCGCTGAGCGGGAAGTTTTCGGCATTCTGCTTCTCGAGCAGCAGCTTCACCGAGGCCGCGGGATTGCTCTTAAAGTCTTCAAAGCCCTTCTTCGACGCGCGCACAAACTTCTCCGCGAGTTCGGGCTGCTCCTTCAACACCTTATCGTTGGTGATCAGGCAGAGTTCGTAGTAGTTCGGCACGCCGTAGTCGCTCGGCGAGAAGTAGTTGAGCGCAAAGCCCTCTTCCTCAAGCTGCGGCACCTCGTGGTTCACAAGGCAGCCTATGGTCGCATCCACCTGCCCTGTGGTCATGGAGCTCATGAGGTCAAAGCCCACATTCTTTAAAGTAAGGGCGCTCGTATCCGCGCCGACATTGCGCATGAGTACCGAAATCATGGCCTCGGAGAGCGGAGTTCCCGCGTAGCCGACCGTCTTGCCCTCGAGGTCCTTCGGGCTTTGAATGTTCTTATCCTTCAGCGAGAGGACAATGTTCAGCGGACTCTGGCAGACCGCGCCGAGCGACTTCACCTTGACGCCCTGATCCGCTACCATCTGAATAATATCCTGCTGGTAGTAGAGACCGAATTCCGCCTTGCCCGCGGAGACGAGCGAAATTGCATCGTTCTCGTTCGAGGGGAACTGCACGTGGACATTGAGGCCTTCCTCCGCGTAATAGCCGCGCTCAATCGCCTCATAGATAAAGGCGTGAATCGCATTCGGATACCAGTCGAGGACAATGTTCACGTCCTGTAAACCCGCCTCCTTCTTTTTCCCGCCGCCGCAGGCCGCGAGCGAAGCCGCGAGCACAAAGGCCGATGCCGCCGCCAATACTCTCTTACCGAATCCCTTCTTCATCTGTCCTTCCTCCTCTGTTTGCTGTCTTGTTCTGTCTGTCTTTGGTTTCGAAAACGCAGTGCCCTCTGTTCGATGCGCTTTGCAAACTCCGTTAAGAGCATGGCCGCGAGGCTTAAGAGCACAATCGGCGCAAACACTCCGGCGCCGTCCAGCTGGGTCATCATGCGGCGCGAAAAATAGCCGAGTCCCGCCTGTGCGCCGAGCCATTCGCCGATTGCCGCGCCGATCACCGAGAGCGGGATTGCCATTCGTATTGCCGTGAAAAAGTAAGGTAACACCGCCGGAAGTTTGAGTTTCCGGAAGAGCTGCCAACGTGTCGCCCCGAGGGTCTGCATGAGTTCCGTCATCTCCGGCGGAATGGCTCGAAAACCGTCCGAGAGGGTCACCGCAATCGGGAAAAAGGTCATGAGCACGGCCGCCAGCACCTTGCTCCAAATCCCATAGCCGAGCCAGAGCACAAAGAGCGGCGCGAGCGCGGTGGTCGGTATGGTCTGCGAGGCGACAAGGAGCGGGTAGAGCGCCCGCTCCGCGGTTCGGCTCTGATCCATGAGCACGGCGAGGAAAATACCGAGCGCCGCCGATATCGTGAGCGAGAGCGCCACGACCGCCATGGTCGCCGGCAAATGCACCAGAAAGAGCGGCGCTCTGAGCTCATAGATGCGCTTCACGATTTGCGTCGGCGCGGGCAAAATATAGGCCGCGTTCATACGCCGTGCGAGCACTTCCCAGAGAAGGAAAAAGCCCGCCATGGTGAGGAGAGACGGAAGTCGCCCCGCAAATTTCTCTTCTCTCATACCGCCATCTCCCGCGACAAAAGCGCTATCAACTCCCGCTTTAATTCCAGTGCCCCCGGCTCGCCGAGACTCTCCACGCTCCGAGGATAGGAAAGCGGCACGCGAAATTCGCGCAAGCGCCGCACCGGCTGCTCGGCAATCACCAGGATGCGCTCCGAGAGAAAGACGGCTTCTTCGACATCGTGGGTCACAAAGAGTATGGTGCGCCTCTCCTGCTGCCAGCGCTCGAGGAGCCACTCCCGCATGGAGAGCCGCGTCATATAGTCGAGCGCCGAAAAGGGCTCATCGAGCAAAAGCAGTTCCGCGCCTGTGAGCAAAGTGCGCGCAAAAGCCGCCCGCTGCCGCATACCGCCGGAGAGCGCAAGCGGACTCTTTTCCGCCCAGTCGCCGAGGCCGACCGCGGAAAGCACCTCCGCAACCCTTTCTTTCCGCTCCGCCGCGCTGTGGGACTGCCGGCCGAGTTCAAGCGGCAATCCCACATTCTCCGCGACCGTTCTCCAGGGAAAGAGCAGGTCCTGCTGCGGCATGTAGCCGCAGCGGCTTTGCTCCGCCGAAACAGACGCGCCGCCGACAAGTATCTTGCCGCTCTCCGGCGCGAGAAGGCCGTTCATCAGGCGAAAGAGACTGCTCTTCCCCGCACCGCTCGGGCCGAGAATCGAGACAAATTCCCCCGCTTCCACGCGAAAAGAAAGCCCGTCCAACAGGAGAGGGCTTTCCGCGGTATAGCGGAAGCGAACCTCCGAAAATTCAAGTGCCGTCATTGTTTCTCCTCAAGATTCCAAGCGTGATCCAAGGGGCCGCTGCCTTTTCCGAGCGAAAGTCCGGAAAGCAGCGCGCCGCGCACATAGGCCTTCCCGCGTATCACCGCCTCCGTGAGTGCAATGCCCTTTGCGAGATTCGCCGCGATTGCGCTGCTCAGGGTGCAGCCGGTGCCGTGGGTGTTCTCGGTCGCAATGCGCTCTGCGCGAAGCCACATTCCGCCCTCGCTGCCGAGATAGAGATAGTCGTCCGCGCGTGTTTTATCGTGCCCGCCCTTTAATAGGACAGGCGTACCGTAGCGCGACCAAAGTTCTTTTGCGGCTTTCTCCATGGCCGCCGCGCCGCGAATCGGCGCGCCGAGCAAAAGTTCCGCCTCCGGTAAATTGGGCGTAATCAGACTTGCGAGCGGAAACAGTTCTTCCGTGAGGGCCTGTACCGCCGTCTCCTCAATGAGTTGCGCCCCGCTCGTTGCGACCATGACCGGATCCACCACGAGGCGCTCGGTTTTATAAAAGCGAAAGCGCTCCGCCATGGTACGTATCAACACCTCGCTCGCGCACATGCCGACCTTGACCGCGTCCGGCGGAATGTCCTCGTAGACCGCATCCAATTGCGCCGCGAGAAATTCCGGCGTTACGGTCATAATCGCCGTGACCCCGCAGGTATTCTGCGCGGTCAGCGCCGTGACCGCGCTCATCCCGTAGACCCCCTGGGCGAGGAAGGTCTTTAAATCCGCCTGTATGCCCGCGCCGCCGCTCGAATCACTGCCGGCGACCGTAAGCGCTGTTTTTCGCTCCATATCGTTTCTCCCGTAAAAAAAGACAGAGCTGCCTCTCGGCATCTCTGTCTGTCTGTGAGATTCCTACGTTGGCATTACCCAAATCAGGTGTTCGGGTTCCGGTTTCCCGGTCTCAGCTGCGCGCAGCACCCCGTCTCGTTTCTGTTCTGTTTTATTCTAGTTTGCCGCATTCCGACTGTCAAGTCAGTCTCAGTGCACGTAGACCGGCATGCCGACCGTGACGCGCTCATAGAGCTGCTTTGCAAAGGCAGGCGGCAGGTTGATACAGCCGTGGCTGCCGTTCGACTTGTAGATGTTCCCGCCGAAACTTCCGCGCCAGGTTGCGTCGTGCAGGCCGATGCCGCCGTCAAACGGCATCCAGTAGCTCACGAATGCCTCGTAGAGCTTCTGCGAACCGCGGAGTATGCGGTTTCTCTGCTTATAGTTGATGCGGAAGCTGCCGTAGTGGGTTGCGCGCTCGCGGTTCGGTGTTCCCGTCACACAGGCGCTCTCCATGACCTTTCTGCCGTTCTCAAATAGGATTACTCTCTGCTTCTCGATGCTGATGTCGATGTAGGTCAGGCCGTGTCCCAGCTGAAACTCCGGATCCGCCGCGAGCACCGGGACGAAAATATCATCCTTTGCCATTTTGACTTCACCGTTCAGCGACTTCGGCGCCTCGCGCGTCGGCTCTGTGCTCTCCGTCGCCTCGGATGACTGGCCCTCGGGGTTCAAACTCTCAACCGTTTCGCTTTCCGCCGGTGAGGCACCTATGGTAATCGTATCGCTGCCGACCGTTTCGACACGCACCGTCTCGGAGGGCGTTGCGAGTTCCGGCTCCGCCGCCGCTTCATCCGGCAAGTTCTCAATGAAAATGCCGTCCCGCAGTTTTGCAACCAAAATCGGGTTCTCGGCATCCGCCGCTCTCTCTTCCTCGGACTTTAGGGTCGCAATCAACTCCGGTGCGGGCGTCTGCTTTGCCTCGGCTTCCCGTAAAATCTGCTCCGCCTTTTCCTTGTTCTTTTCGCGTTTTGCCGCGCGCTTTGCCTGTTTCAAAATCTTGGCGTTCGCCGCCTCGCGCGTTCTCCGCTGTGCGTCGGTCTCCCGGGCCGGGCGGTTAATACCGAGCTTGTTGCAGAGAATCTGCATGGTGAGCTCGCTGTCCACGATATAGTTCTCGCCACCGTTTTCCGCGGACAGGCTTGCGAGCGAGGGGGTGAACCGATCCTGCAGACCGTTCACATAGGCCTCAATCGAAGCGTAATCCAGTCCGGTCGCGCCCTCGCGCGTCTCAACAAGCCAGCTGTTCAAGGTCGCGCTGTCAAGCTGCTGCGTCACCGGACCGATGAAGAAGGTGAAATTATGCCGCACCAGCAGATTTCTCGCGTTCATCTTCTCGGTGAGTGCCGCATCGTCCGTCTGCACTGCGGGCTGCACCGCAAAGGTGTCGGTGAGATCCAGTTCCGTCCGGTCCGATACCAGCGCCTGCTCCACGAGATTCAGAAGTTCTTCCTTATCTGCACTCCAACCGGTCTCCGCCGGGACTATCGAATAGCCGGCATCTTCCGCAAACTCCGAGAGCGTTGCATCCTTCGCGGGGAGGGAGAGTTCGAAAAGCCCCTGCTCCTCCAAGTGTTTTTCAACTTCCTCGCGGTGCACATCCAGCGTGCGCTTGCTCAAAAGTTCGTGTCTTCGGAACAGCGCAAGCGGCCAGGCAAACGAGCTTCCCTCCGAGAGCGCTTCCTTCCAGTTGTCCCGACTCTCAACCCCGAGCACATCCTTTCGGTGCAAGGAATAACTCAGGTCCTTGACGCGAATCCCGAGGGAGCCCTCGGTCGCCGCCGCTGTGATTAACGCCTGCGCTCTCGTATAGGAGAGCAGGGAGGCATCCTTCCCGTCCACCGTCGTATTGGGGTACGTATGCCCCGCAAAAAAAGCAGCGCCGCCCAAGTAACAAGCACAGAGAACTACCGCAGCGCCACCCAATATTCTTTTTTGTTTTCGATTCATCGCCTTTTCTTCGCCGTTCCTCCACCTTAATGAAATCTTTATCCTTCATTCTAGCATCCTCCCCGTGAATTTGGAAGCT
>CAJPKN010000026.1 GCA_905370385.1 Stomatobaculum longum | reverse complement strand
GTCGTGGACAATGCCGCCGTCCGAGCAAATCGGAACGTAGATACCGGTCTGACGGAAGTAGTCATCTCTCGCCTTTGCGACCTCAATGACGGAGGTCGCCTGACCTCTGCCGATGCCCTTGGTCTCGCGGGTGATGCAGATGGAGCCGCCGCCGATTCCGATCTTCACGAAATCCGCACCTGCCTTTGCGAGGAAAAGAAAACCTTCGCGATCCACGACGTTGCCGGCACCGACTTTGACGCGGTCTCCGTACTTAGCGCGTATCCAGGAAATGGTTCTCTCCTGCCACTCCGAATAGCCTTCGGAGGAGTCGATGCAGAGCACATCGACGCCCGCCTCGACCAGAGCCGGAACGCGGGTCTCATAGTCTCTCGTGTTGATACCGGCGCCGACAATATAGGACTTGTTCTCGTCGAGGAGCTCGTTCACATTCTCCTTGTGGCTGTCGTAGTCCTTGCGGAACACCATGTACTGTAGTCTGCCCTCGTCGTCGATGAGCGGCAGGGAGTTGATCTTGTTGTCCCAGATGATGTCGTTGCAATCGTGGAGGCTCGTAGTGCTCGGTGCCGTGACAAGGCGCTCAAGCGGTGTCATGAACTCCTTGACGCTCATATCCATGGACATACGGGAGAGGCGATAATCGCGGCTCGCGACAATGCCGAGCAGCTTGCCGTGCGCAGTGCCGTCATCCGTGATTGCGACCGTCGAGTGTCCGGTCTCATTCTTCAGCTCGAGCACATCCGCGAGCGTAGCGGTCGGCGGGAGGTTCGAATCCGAAGTCACAAAGCCCTTCTTGTACTGCTTGACACGGCGCACCATGTCTGCCTCCTCCTCAACGCTCTGGGAGCCGTAGATAAAGGAGACACCGCCCTGTCTTGCGAGCGCAATGGCCAACTTATCGCCGGAGACAGACTGCATGATTGCAGAGACCATCGGAATGTTCATCTCGAGCGGGCACTGCTCCTCGCCCTTGCGGAAACGCACCAGCGGGGTCTTAAGACTTACCGCAGTCGGAACACACTGCGCGGAACTGTATCCCGGAACCAGAAGATACTCTCCGAATGTTCTCGACGGTTCCTCAAAATAGTACGCCATCTGCTTCTACTCCTTTCAAGCTCTCAGCTCAGACTTGCCGCCCATGTAGGGACGAAGTGCTTCGGGAATGCGAACCGATCCGTCCGCCTGCAAATTGTTCTCAAGGAAGGCAATCAGCATGCGCGGCGGTGCGACGCAGGTATTGTTCAGGGTATGTGCGAGGTACTTCTTGCCGTCCGCGCCCTTCACACGGATGCGGAGACGGCGCGCCTGCGCATCGCCGAGGTTCGAGCAGCTGCCCACCTCAAAGTACTTCTTCTGGCGCGGGCTCCACGCCTCGACATCGCAGCTCTTAACCTTTAAGTCCGCGAGATCGCCGGAGCAGCACTCAAGCGTTCTGACCGGAATATCCAGGCTCCGGAAGAAATCCACCGTGTTCTGCCAGAGCTTCTCGTACCAGTGCATCGACTCCTCCGGCTTGCAGATGACAATCATCTCCTGCTTCTCAAACTGGTGAATGCGGTACACACCGCGCTCTTCAATGCCGTGTGCGCCCTTCTCCTTGCGGAAGCAGGGAGAGAAGGAGGTCAGCGTATAGGGGAGCTTTTCCTCCTCGTTCAGGCTGTCAATGAAGCGGCCTATCATGGAGTGCTCGCTGGTGCCGATCAGATAGAGATCCTCACCCTCGATTTTATACATCATTGCATCCATCTCGGGGAAGCTCATTACACCGGTCACGACATCGGAGTGAATCATATAGGGCGGAATTACATAGGTGAATCCGCGATCGATCATAAAGTCGCGCGCGTAGCTCAGCACCGCAGAGTGCAGTCTCGCGACATCGCCGAGCAGGTAGTAGAAACCGTTGCCCGCAACCTTGCCAGCTGCCTCTAAGTCAATGCCGTTTAAGCGCTCCATAATCTCGGTGTGGTAAGGAATCTCAAAGTCCGGAACCACAGGCTCGCCGTAGCGCTGCACTTCCACGTTGCAGGAATCGTCCTTGCCGATCGGCACGGAGGAATCCATCATCTGCGGAATGGTGAGCATAATATCACGGATTCGCGCCGCGATCTCTGCCTCTCTGGGCTCAAGCTCCGAGAGGCGCGCATTGATTGCGGCCACTTCCTGTTTTGCCGCCTCTGCCTCTTCCTTCTTTCCCTGCCCCATCAGAGCGCCTATGCTTTTCGAGATTTTATTTCGGTCGCTGCGAAGCTGATCCGCCTCCGCCTGTGTCTTGCGACTCTCTTCGTCGAGCGCAATTACCTCATCGACCAGCGGGAGCTTTTGCTCCTGAAACTTCTTTCGAATGTTCTCCTTCACTGCCTCCGGATTTTCCCGCAGGAACCGAATATCTATCATGCCTTTTCTCCTCCTAAGCGCTTCTTTGCCCGCAAAAAAGATTTAACCGATTATACACCGAAAACGAAAGCTAGACAAGCAGGGCGACTTCCCCGCTTGTCCTCTCCGGTTCAGTGAAACAAAAGTCCCAACAAGCCGTAAGAAACAACGGACATGATAAAGGTGGCAAGGAGTACGCCGAGCGAAATCGCAAGCATCGCCTTTTTAAAGTCCATTTCCATTAAACTGGCGACAAGTGCGCCTGTCCAACCGCCGGTTCCCGGAAGCGGAATTCCCACAAACAGCAGGAGACCCCAGAACTCGCCGCGTTTTAAACTCGCGGATTTATTCTGCGCGCGTTTTTCAAGCCACTCGACCAGGGGACGCGAAAACGAAAAACGGCGCATAAAATTCAAAATATGCCGCATAAAAAGCAGTACAAAGGGTATCGGGAGTATGTTCCCGAGAATGACCAGCGGTATTGCCTTTAAGAGATTCACCTTGAGCATGGACGCAAGCAACAAGCCGCCCCTGCACTCCAGTATGGGCAGCAGCGAGACAATGAAGGTCACCGCCTCCGCCGAAATTTTATTGCCGAAGGTCGTCGCAAACCAGCTTACGGCATGATCCATTTTGACTCCTCTCTGTCACAGGTTTCCATGATAAGGAGTCCCGACACAGGATCTCCCGAAAGTTCCAATTCCGCGCGCTCCGCCGTGATTTCATTGCTGACGGTGAGCGTCGGCGCCGTGTTATCGCAAAGACAAAAATCCCGGAGCGGATAGCGCACACCGCTCAGCGCATGGATATTGACCGCGCCGCCGATTGGGAAAAAAGCGAGATAGGTTCCCCACTGCTCGCTTTTTTCAAGCAAAAACTTTCCTTCACTTGCGAGCACGCAGCGAATGCGGTTCTGCGGGTCGAGTAAAAATAAAGACACACCTTTTTTCTTCCATGCATAACAGAGACGCATGTTGGCAAGGCTGTGATCGCAGCGACCGCCGAGCGCCCCCAAAACATAAATATCCGTATAGCCCTTCTCTGCGACCGCCTCGACCGCAAGCGCGAGGTCGGAGTCATCCTTGACCGGATTGTGCCGCAGTACCTCAATATCGTCCCGACTTACATAGCGTTCCAAGAGCTCGGGTCTTACGGTGTCAAAATCTCCGACCAAGAGCCGGGGGGCGATTCCGAGGGCGTCAAAGGTCGTAAGGCCTCCGTCCGCAGCGACCATGTACGGCATCCCGTTATTTTGGCTTAAATGAGCAATCACACGCTCCGCAAAGACGGAGTCCACATGCGTGCTCGCAATCAAAAGAGCACAGCTCATTTTCGCTGCCGCGCCGCCGCGCGCTGAAAGCCCTCGTGGAAAAAGGCAACATTGTCCGCGATATCCCCGCCGAAAACCGCGGAACCCGCGACAATATCGTCTGCGCCCGCCTCCAGTACTTCGTCCAAGGTCTGTCGGTTCACACCGCCGTCCACCTGAATCGAAAGTCCCGGATGTTTTCGATCTGCGAGTTCTCGCAGTCTACGAATCTTATCCGTGCAGTACGGAATGTAGCTCTGCCCGCCGAAGCCCGGATTCACCGACATGATGAGCACCATATCGAGCTCCGGGAGTATGTCCTCGAGCACAACGAGCGGGGTCGCCGGGTTCAAGGCAACCGCAGCTTTTTTGCCGCAGGCCTTGATGTGCTGCACCGTGCGGTCCAAATGGCGGCAGGCCTCCGCATGCACCGTAATGCCGTCCGCGCCCGCTTCGACAAAGGCGTCGATATAACGGTCCGGTTCCGTCACCATGAGGTGCGCATCCAAATAGAGATTCGTTCTCTTTCGAAGGGACTTAAGCACCGGCATACCGAAGGAAATGCTCGGCACAAAATCCCCGTCCATGATGTCGCAGTGCAAAGCGCGAACCCCTAATGATTTGAGCAACTCGATCTGACTGCCGAGTTCCGTAAAATCGGCCGACAGGAGCGACGGCGTCAAACGATAATTCATCAATACTTTCTCCTCTCCGCAATTTCTTCTGCCATCTTTCGATAGCTCTCATAGCGGCTCTCTGCGATGTCTCCGCGTTCCACCGCCGCCTTGACGGCACAGTTAGGCTCAGCGCGGTGATTGCAGCCCGTAAACCGACACTGCCCTTCCAAGGAACGGAATTCCGGAAAGGCCTGTTTCAGTCCCGCTTCGTCTGTCTTTACTTCCAGGGCCGTAAAGCCCGGCGTGTCGAGCAAATAACTGTTTTCGCCGAGACAAAACAGCTCCGTGTGACGCGTGGTCTGTTTGCCGCGCGCATTTTTGCGGCTCAGCTCTCCCGTCTCCATTTTCGCTTCGGGGCAGAGCAGATTGGTAAGTGTGGATTTCCCGACACCGGACGGACCCGCGAGCACCGTGGTTTTTCCCGCAAGAAAACCGCGCAGTTCCTCAATGCCGCTGCCGTTTTCGGCGCAGACCGAAAAGACGGGATATCCCGCCGTTTCGTAGCGTCTGCGGTAGTCCGCGAGTTCTCCGCCGTCCAAGTCCTCTTTGGTAAACAAAATTGCCGCAGGAATGCCCTGTAGTTCCATGGTGACCAAATATTGGTCGAGCAGATAAAACTGCGGGTCCGGGGTGCGCACCGCCATGACGAGCAGTGCCCGGTCCACATTGCTGACCGCCGGGCGTATGAGGCGGTTTCGCCGCGGCAAGAGAGCTACGATATTTGCCTCCGACTCGCTGGTCTGCGCAGCCTCCACTTCCGCGAGATCGCCGACCAAGGGCTTTTCTCCCTGCTTCCGGAAAAGCCCCCGCGCCTTGCAGGTCAGGACCTCGCCGTCGCAATCCACCAGATAAAAGCCTGCAATGCCTTTGATGATTTTTCCACGCATGGTTTATTGTACCTTGAAGAACTGCACATCGAAGCTCTGCAGTACCTGTCCGTTGTCCGTCCGAACAATTTCCACATAGCCCATGTCCACGCCGTAGGCGCCCTCAATGGTGCGGAAGCGCAGCGGCAGAATGGCATCTCCCCGGATGGTGCGCGGCTCCATGAGCGTGCGATACACCGTCTGTCCGTTCACATCCTGGCGCAGGCGCACCATGACCGTGACGCTGGTCGCACCGGAATCCGGTCCGATTAAATTGGAGAGTGTAAAGTTTGTGTCAATAGACGCGACATAGCGGGACGAAGACTCGCTCGCCTGCGTTGATTCCACCGAGGTGACCTTAGGCCCGTCACTGAGCACCAAATCCACCGTCTTGCCTTTCTCCGTCTCCGTTCCGCTGCTTATGCTCTGCCGTATGACCTGGCCCTGCGGTACGGTATCCGAGTGCTCCTTGGTCACTGTGCCGAGCTGCAGTCCCGCCTCGGTGAGTGCCTGTTTTGCGCTTTCTTCGGTGTTATACGTAAGATCCGGCATCTTCGTTTTCTCCGGCTCCTTGCCGAGCGAAAGCACTATGGTTACGGTTTCTCCCTTTTTCACCTTCTCGGGGCTTAAACGTGCCACTTTTCCCTTTTCGACGGTATCGGAGTACTCGCTCTTCTCTTCCACGGAAAAGCCCTTCTCCGTCAAGGTCTTCTTTGCGCTCTCTTCCTCTGCGCCGACCAGATTCAATTCCGAAAGCTCAAATTCCGCGACACCGAGACTCAGCGTCACATAGACCTTGCTGTTTTTCTGCACGACACTGCCCGGCTTCGGTTCCTGCTCGATGACAGTGTCCTTCGGGAATTGATCGGAGTTCTTTCTGAGCTGAATGACCAGCGTGAGGTCCTCTTCTTTCAGCGCTTCTTCCGCCTCCTTGCTGCTGAGGCCGATGAGATACGGCGCATAGGCCTGCTTGTCGTTCAACGCGGAACTTTGCTCCGTTTCCGCGCTCTCACTCTCATTCTTGCCGTCGCGCTCGCGAAGACTGCCGGAGAGTATGAGTCCGGCCGCAACACCGCCGCCGAGCAAGAGAATGAGAAGCGCTGTTCCGACCGCCTTAATCAGTTTGTTGAGACGGCGATCGGCGGAGTTGTTCTCATCGTCCTCGCCCCTCTCTTCCGTTTCCGCGGTATCGGGTTCGGGGAAGCTGTCTTCCGCCAGAAGCGTCTGCTGTCCCGCAAAATCCTTTGCGTTAAAGCGTATGGTATCTCCGCCTACGGCCGCTGCGGCCTGCATACTCGGCGGCAGCGCCGTGGGATTCTGCACTGCGGTCTCGAGGTCCCGTATCAACTCCGCCGCGCTCTGATATCGCGCCCGCGGATCCTTCTCCAGACTCTTTAAGATGATGCGCTCAAGGCTCAGAGATATCTCCGGATTCAGAGAACGCGGGGAAGGCGGATTCTGATTCAGCTGCGCAAGAAGAATGGTGACTGCCTCCGCGCCGTCAAACGGTACGGTTCCCGTGACCATTTCATAGAGACAAATACCGAGGGAGTAGAGGTCGCTGCGCGCATCGGTCGCCTTTCCCTGGGCGTGTTCCGGCGAAATATAGTGGACGGAACCCATGGCCTCCTGCGACATGGTTTCCGTGGAGACCATGCGCGCAATGCCGAAGTCGGCCAGTTTTACCTTGCCGTCGCTCGAGATAATCATATTCTGCGGTTTTACGTCGCGGTGCACAATGCCGCGACGGTGTACTTCCGCAAGGCCGTTTGCAACCTGAATCGCGATGCCGACCGCCTCCCGTTGCTCGAGTTTTCCCTTCTGATGAATGTACTCTTTCAGCGTGATGCCGTCCACAAACTCCATGACGATGTAGTAGAACCCGTCCGTGTGTTCCACCTCATAGACATTGACCAGATTGGGATGAGAAAGTTGCGCAGCGGCCAGGGCCTCCTGGGTAAAACGCTTAATAAAATCCGCGTTGTCGTTGTACTCTTCCTTGAGCACCTTGATTGCGACCGTGCGTTGCATTTTGTGACAAAATGCGCGGTACACTTCCGCCATACCGCCGCTACCTATGAGCTCTATAATTTCATAGCGATCCTGTAAGTAGGAGCCTAATCTCAATATCATTCTTCCTGTGCCCCCTCTCTCAAGTCTACCAGGACCACCGAGATATTATCCCTTCCGCCCTTTTCGTTTGCCGCCTGAATTAAATGTTCCGCCATGGTAGAAAGTGTCTCATTGCCGCGGAGTATCGCACCGATTTCATCGTCCCCCAACATATTGGTAAGCCCGTCCGTACAGAGTAAGAGCATGGAAAGACCTTCCAAGGGCAACTCAAAGAGGTCCATCTCCACTTCGGCACCGACACCGATGGCCCGCGTGATGATGTTCTTCGCCCGGTTATATGCCTCGCTGCCGCGCCGCATCTTTCCGGCGCTCACCATTTCCTCCACATAGGAGTGATCCCGCGTAATCTGGCGAAATCCGCCGTCTGACGTCAGCGCATAGCAACGGCTGTCTCCGATGTTAAGGACGGTTGCGCTCTGTTCCTCCAGGAAGGCCGCAACGAGCGTGGTGCCCATGCCCTCCAGTTCTGTATGCCGCTGCGCCTCTACATAGAGACTCTCATTTGCGAGCAATACGGCATCACGAAGCGCGGGAAGCGGGAGTTTTCCCTCGCTCTCCCGCAATGCGGATATGATGCGCGTGGTCAAGGTCTGCGAACAGTAATCTCCGGCGCGGTGCCCGCCCATCCCGTCTGCCACGAGATAGAGATTCGGCAGGGCGCCGACCGCATGATTCTCCGCAAACACCGTATCCTGGTTGGAACTTCGTACCCTTCCCTGATCTGTCAGTGCAACTGCATTCATGAGCCACTACTCCTCTTTGCTGTTTCCTTGCTCTCTCTTGTCTCTGTAACGGCGCCTCAGCTGCCCGCAGGCGCCGTCGATATCTCTCCCCATTTCTTTTCGTATCGTGACATTGATCCCGGCGTGCTCCAAAGCATCTCGAAAGCGGTGGACCGCTGCCATACTCGGTTCCTTTAAGGAACGTTCTACCACGGGATTCACCGGTATCAAATTCACATGACCCTTGCGGCGACGCAGTAAGGCAATCAGCTTCTTTGCCTCTTCCGGCGTGTCGTTAACACCGGCTACCAGACTGTACTCAAAGCTGACGCGCCGCCCTGTTTTTTCGAAATAGTAGGCACAGGCATCCAACACCTCAATAAGCGCATAGCGATTGGCAATCGGCATGAGCCGCTGCCTGGTCGCATCGTCCGCCGCGTGCAGGGAAAGCGCCAGGGTGACCTGCAATTCCTCCTCCGCAAAGCGACGTATCTCGGGCACCAGACCGCAGGTGGAGACCGTGATACTGCGCTGAGAGATATTGAGCCCGTCCTTATCGCTGAGAAGGCGGATAAAACGCACCACATTGTCGTAATTATCCATGGGCTCGCCGCTTCCCATCACGACGACATTGGAGATGCGCTCTCCGAGCTCTTTCTCGATTTCATAGACCTGTGCCAGCATCTCTCCCGCCGTCAAATTGCGCGCAAGGCCGTCTACCGTAGAGGCGCAAAAACGGCAGCCCATGCGGCAACCGACCTGAGAACTGATACAGACCGAATTCCCGTAGGAATAGCGCATCAATACACTTTCTATCATATTGCCGTCCGGGAGCGAAAACAGATATTTTTGCGTTCCGTCGTTTTTGGAGACCTGCACAACTTCTCTCGTGAGGCCCGGGAGACTTGCGCTCTCCGCGAGTTTTTCCCGGAGGCTCTTCGGGAGATTACTCATCTCCTCAAAGCCCGCCGCCTTCTTTTGATGCAGCCAGGAAAAAACTTGTTTCGCGCGAAATCCCGGTTCTCCGAGCGCTTCCAGATAGCTTTTCAGTTCGTCTTGGCTGAGTGAACAGAGATCCAAGGCATTTGACATCTTATTCCGCCTTTCGAAACACTGAGATAAAGAAGCCGTCCAGCGGCAAGCGTGAGGGCAGAAGTTTCACCGCGCCCTTTCGGCAGGCCTCCGCATCTCCGATTCCGGGGAGCGCCGCAGAGAAATCGAGCGGCGAAAGCGCCGGGAAGCTGTCGAGCAGCCAGCGTACATTATTCTCATCCTCTTCCGCCGTCAGGGTGCAGGTCGAGTAGAGCAGGCGTCCGCCCGGGCGAAGATAGCGAACCGCGTTACAAAGAAAGTTCCGCTGCAGCTCCCGCAGCGCGGCAATATCCGCCTCTTTCAGTCTCAGCTTAATATCCGGCTTTCTGCCGAGCACGCCGAGTCCCGAACAGGGAAGATCCGCAATCACGAGGTCAAATGCTGTCTCCCAGTCTTTCCGAAAGACCGCGGCGTCCGACTGCTCGGGAGTTACGCAGGCGGCAAAGCCGGTGCGCGCAACATTTTCCGCGATGCGCTCTACCTTCTGCGGGGATAAATCCGCACTGATTACCCTGCCCTCTCCCCGCATGAGATCCGCTGCCGCAAGGGACTTGCCGCCCGGCGCCGCGCAGAGATCCAGCACGCGCTCTCCGCGCTTCGGTGCCGCAGCCGCTACGGCGAGGGAGGAGCTCAAATCCTGCACAAAGAAAAAGCCCGCATCGATACGCGCACGCAGGGACGCAGTCAGGCCCTCCCGCGCGACAAAGCTGTCCTCGCAATACGGGGACTGCACGAGCCCCTCCGTCACGGCGCTAGGTTCCCCCGCCGCAATGAACTTAGTCCGATTCAGACGAAGGGAGAGCGGAGCGGGTTCCAAATAACTTGCGGCGAGCTTCTCTGCCTCTTCGGCTCCGAACGCTTTCATAAAACGCGCGGCAAGCCAGGCAGGGAGCGCGTAGCGAAGTCCCAAATCCGAGCTCGCTTCGATTTCCGCAAGGATAGCCTCCCGCTCGCGGGAAAAGCGGCGCACCAGTGCATTCACAAATCCTTTTAAGCCGAAAAGACCGCGGCGCTCGGTGAGCTTCACGGCCTCGTTGACCACTGCATGTGCCGGAATGCGGCTCAAATACAGAATTTGATAAAGTGACAGACGCAAAATACAGCGTATCACCGGCTTTAATTTGCGGAGCGGCGTCTTGGAGCGCTCCGCAATCAGGCGGTCCAGCTGCGGCAGATATTCGAGACTGCCGTGCACGAGGCGCTCGTAAAGCGCTCGTTCCTCTTCGGCCATCCAGGCGAATTTATCCCGTGCCGCCGCAAGCACCACATGTGAGAACTGACCTTCTTCCGCGATGAGAAGCAGACAGTCCAGCGCGACACTCCTCGCGTTCGGTCCTGTCATTTGCGCTTCCTTCCGCCGAACAAAATCCAAAGTCGCAGGAGCTGAATCAGCGAAGATGCCGCACCCGCAACATAGGTCAGCGCCGCAGCGATCAACACCGATCTCGCCTGGCTCTCTTCTCTCGGCGGCAATATGTTCAGCTCTCTCAGCTGAATCAGCGCTCTCCGGCTCGCATTGAATTCAACCGGAAGTGTAATCAACTGGAAAATGACTGCGAGACTGAAGGCCAATAGGCCGAGATTGATGAGCTGCGGTCCGAGTAAGTTGCGGCTCTCGCCGAGCATAACACCGATGATAATCATAGGCATGGAGAGTTTGGAGCCGATGTTTGCAAGCGGCACAAAGGCATGGCGGAAGCGAAGCGGCGCGTAACTCAAGTCGTCCTGAATCGCGTGACCGCACTCGTGCGCCGCGACACCGACCGCCGCAATGCTCGTCGAATTATAAATGACCTCCGAGAGATTCACGGTCTTTTTGGCGGGGTCGTAGTGGTCGGTCAACTGTCCCGCGACCGGATGCACCGTGACATCGTAAATGCCGTTCGAACGCAAAATACGCTCGGCGACCTCGCGCCCGGTGAGCCCTGTACCGCTCTGTACCTTCGAATAGCGCGCAAACATCATCTTTAAATAGCCCTGCGCGCCGAGGGTCAAAGCAAGGCCAAGCAATACCAATAGATAAGTCCAATCCAATCCGTAATATGGGTACATACTGCCCTCCTTTCAGTATCGATTTCAGTTTTCCGCTTCACGGGTTCCGGTAAAGCAGTCGCCCGCGCACACCGAAGTGCCGCGGAGCCAGGCCGAGGCCGCCATGGGCTTCTTGCCCTCCGGCTGAAGTTCGGTGATTCTAAGTGCACCGTCTCCGGTCTGCACCAGAAGGCCCCGCTCATCGGCCGCCAAGACCTCACCGGGTTTGTGCCCCGCGCTGTCGCCGCCGTGCTCCGCCTTTCTGATTTTAATCATCTTTCCCTTCAGATAAGAAAAGGTGCCGGGCCAAGGATCCAAGCCTCGGATCAAGCGGAGAATGTATGCCGCATCCTTCGAAAAATCGAGATTTCCCATCTCTTTTCGTAACATCTTCGCATAGGCCGTAGTGGTCTCCCCCTGTTTTTCGGGGACGATGCTGCCGGACTCGAGCCCCTTGACGGTATCAAGTATGGCCTCCGCGCCAAGTACTTCCAATTTCGCAAAGAGACTGCCGCCGGTCTCCTCGGGCGAGAGCTCCAGCGGATAGCGGCGCAAAATGTCACCGGTATCCAGCCCCTCGTCCATCTGCATGGTCGTGATGCCGCTGATTCGCTGCCCGTCGATAATGGCCCACTGTATCGGAGCCGCACCGCGGTAGGCCGGCAAGAGTGAAGCGTGGATGTTCACGCAACCGTAACGCGGCAGCTCCAGAATTTCCTTGGGTAAGAGCTGGCCGAAGGCCGTCACGACAAAGAGGTCTGCCTTTTTCGCGCGGAGCAAATCGATAAAATCCGCATCCCGCGCGCGTTCCGGCTGTGCAACGGGAATGCCGAGACGAATCGCCTCTTCCTTGACCGGCGGAAACTGCATCGCATGTCCCCTGCCCCGCGGCTTGTCCGGCTGCGTTACGACCAGTACGAGCTCATGTCCCGCCTCACTGAGCGCACGGAGCGGCGCAACCGCAAAATCCGGCGTTCCGAAATAGACGATTCTCATGCTTCGTCCTCATCCTCCTCTGCCTGCATCTCCTCCAATTCCTCGTTGGTGTAGAGTTCCTCAGCCATTTCGGTGTAGAGATGTCCGTCCAGATGGTCGAGCTCATGGCAGAGCGCCCGCGCGAGCAGCTCCTCTCCCTCGACCGTCACAGGCTCCATATTTTCATTGAGTGCCTTCACCTTGACGTGATTCGGACGGGTCACGATTCCGGTTTTCCCGGGGACGCTGAGGCAACCCTCATAGCCCGTCTGTTCGCCGTACCTCTCCACAATCTCGGGATTGATGAGTACATGGAGTTCGCCCTCCTCGCACTCAATCACAACGAGGCGCTTCAATACGCCGACCTGCGGCGCAGCGAGCCCCACGCCGTTCGCATGGCGCATGGTCTCGACCATATCCTCAATGAGCGCGCGAAGATTCGGTGTCATCTCCCGCACTTCCTTTGCTCTCTGATTCAAAATGGGGTCACCGATCTCACGTATGTTTCGAAGTGCCACTCTTACTCCTCTCCGTCAGACAAACTCATAAAGCACAGAGATGCCGCCCGGAACCTGTTCCCGAAACGCCTCCTCTGCCGCTGTCTTTATCTGTATCAGTATATCATAGCCCGCATGCTTCATGTAAATCATCTTCCGAAAATAGTCCTGCACGCGGTACACGGCCGCATTGACAGGCCCGATGCACTGGGGCGCGGCACCGAGTTTCTCTGCCGCAGCCTGAAGACAGTCCGCATAGCACGCGGCCGCGCGTGTCAATGCTTCCTCCTCCTTCGAGGCGAGCTGCACCGTCATCATGTGAAGCACGGGCGGGTAGCCCGCCGCGCGCCGATAGGCGAGTTCCGCCGCCGCAAAGCGCTCGTAATCCTGCGCTGCGGCGCTTTGAATCGCGTAGTGCTCGGGGCGGTAAGTCTGTATCACAACCTCGCCGCGCTTTTCCCCGCGACCGGCGCGGCCGGCTGCCTGGGTTAAGAGCTGAAAGCAACGCTCCGCACTCGTGTAATGACTGAGGTACAGTTCGGTATCCGCCGCCATAATACCGACCAGGGTCACATTCGGGAAGTCGTGCCCTTTCACAATCATCTGCGTGCCAACCAGAATGTCCGCCTCCTTTGCGCGGAAGCGTTCCAAAATACTCTGTCCGCCGTCTTTCCCGCGAACGGCATCCGCATCCATGCGGAGCACGCGCGCGGCGGGAAACATGCGCTTGGTCTGCTCGGCGAGCTGCTGGGTTCCCATGCCGAAGCCCGCAATATACGGTGAGCCGCAGCTCGGGCAGCGCTCCGGTTTCACCGTCTTATAGCCGCAGTAGTGGCAGCGCAGACTTCCGTCCTCATGGTAGGTGAGGCTCACGTCACAGTGCGGGCAGCGAAGAGGCTCACCGCAACTCCGACAGGAAAGAAAACGTGCATAGCCGCGCCGGTTCATAAAGAGCATGACCTGCTCCCGCCTCGAAAGACAGCTCTCGATTTTCTCACGCAAAGTCTCGCTGAACACCGTTCTGTTCCCGCGCTTTAATTCTTCGCGGAGATCCGCTACCGTAGCGCGCGCCGGGACAGCCCCGGGCACCGCGCGTCGCGTGAGTCTGAGAAGCCGGTATTCACCGGTCTCCGCGCGCCGCCAGCTTTCAACCGAAGGCGTTGCGGAGCCGAGTATCAGCTGCGCTCCCGCGAGTTCGGCCCGCTTTGCCGCCACTTCGCGCGTGTCGTAACGCGGCACCGCATCGTTTCGATAGGCGCCGTCGTGCTCTTCGTCGATGATTATGAGTCCCAGATTCGGAAAGGGGGCAAACAGAGCGGAACGTGGTCCCACCATGACGCTCGCCTCCCCCCGCGCCGCGCGAAGAAACTGACGATAGCGCTCGCCCTTTGCGAGTTTTGAATGGATGATGGCAACTTCGCCGCCGAAGCGCTCTTCCAGATTGCGAACGGTCTGAAAGGTCAGGTTGATTTCCGGCAGCAATAAAATGGCCTGTTTCCCCCGGCTGCGCTGTTCTTCGATACAGCGCATGTATACTTCCGTTTTACCGCTGCCGGTCACACCGAAGAGCAGATAGCTGCCCCCCGGCTTCTCTGCCTCCGCTTGCCTTAGTTCCGCAAGAAGCGCGCTCTGCTCTGCCGTGAGCTCGCGTGCCGCCGCTCCCGTACTCTCCGTGCTCGCCGCAATTTTCTGTTTTCGCGCCCGCACGGCTTCCTTGACCGGCAAAACGGTTTTCAGCGCCTGATTTAACATACAACCGTAGTGCTCGTGCATCCATACCGCAAGTGACAGCAGCCCCTCTTCGACACCGAGTTTTTTCTCTGCGACGCCCAGAATTTCGCGGAGCTGAAAGCCGCTCGGCGCCTCTTTTCGAAGTGAGAGGACATAGCCCAGTTTTGCTTCCTTCGCATTGCCGAAGGGCACTTGCACCGCAATCCCGGGTGTCAGTTTTCCGCGCAAGTCTTCGGGAATGATATACGTAAACGGGCGGTCCACGCTCTCATGGCTGATGTTCAGAATGACATCCGCATAGCGCTCGGTCAATGCGCGCCTCGCTCTCCCTGCCCCGAAAAATAATCCGCGAGTTCCGAGAACTTCATGCTGTTCGAGGCCTTGAATAAAATGGCATCCCCCGGCTTCACCTTCTCCTTCAGCGCTTCGAAGAGTTCTTCCCGCTCCGAAAAACAGCCGAGTTCCGGACTGTAAGGTGCTTTGCAATGCGCCCGGAACGCTTCCGCGAGCTCGCCCGCAAGTTCACCGAGCGTAAACACACAGTCCGCGCCCTCCGCCGCGGCAAGCGCCGCGCCGATTTCCCGGTGCAGTTCTTTCTCTTCTGCGCCGAGCTCCTTCATATCGCCGAGCACCGCAATACGGCGGCGGTCTTTCATCTCACGCAGGATGGAGAGTGCGGCCCGCATGGAGTCCGGGCTCGCGTTATAGCTGTCGTCAATCACCAGCACACCGTCGCGCTCAAAAATCTGCTGGCGGTGGCGGTAACCCTTGAATTTCGAAAGTTCCGAAGCCGCTCCGTCAAGCGGAACACCGTAAGCTTCCGCGACGCCGAGCGCGGCGAGGGCATTCCATACCTGGTGTTCACCCGGCACGCCGAGTTTCACCTCGACTCGCTCCCCCCGTATGTTTGCCGTAAATTCCGCACAGCCGTTGACCAAGCTCACATTTTCGGCCCGACAGTCGGCCGTCTCCGCTCTTCCGTAGGTTCGGGAAATCATATCCTCCCGCAGCGCTCCCGCAAGCAGCAGCGCATCGTCCGCATTCCGAAAGATATATGCATCTTTTTGCATGCCGTCCTGTATTTTTAATTTTTCATCGCGTATATTCTCTCGACTCCCGAGTTCCATGAGATGGGCGGTGCCGATGTTTGTGACGACAGCCGCCGAAGGGCACACCAATTCGCTGATGATGTGCATCTCGCCCGGGCGACTGATGCCCATTTCAATCACGCCGATTTCTTCGTCTTCGATGTCGAGCAGCGTGAGCGGCACACCGATCTGCGAGTTGTGATTTGCCTTGGTCTTAAATACCCGATACTTTGCCGAGAGCGCGGCCGCAATCATCTCGCGCGTCGTGGTCT
>CAJPKN010000025.1 GCA_905370385.1 Stomatobaculum longum | reverse complement strand
GAAATTTAAGTTATCGGTATGATAGGAACAAGAAAGTTCGACAGAAAAGGGGGAACCGGTTATGAAGATTGCGAAATTAGCGGTAGCGTCGGTGGCGCTGACACTTGCGCTGAGCTTTACGGCATTTGCGGGAACCTGGAGACTCGGCGAGAGTCGTCCCGACTCCTGGTGGTATGACTATGGGAACGGGCAGTATCCTTCGAATACCTGGCTCTGGCTCGACGGAAATAAAGACGGTATCTCTGAGTGCTATTACTTCGACAACGACGGATGGCTGCTGACCGACACCACAACGCCGGACGGCTATCAGGTGAATGCGGACGGACAGTGGATTACCTACGGACAGATTCGCCGCGTGTACTCGACGGCGGCGACCATTGCGGCGGTCAAAGCGTCGGGAGATAAGACCTACAGCCCGACCAATGTAAAGCGCAACCACGGTGCGAGCGGCACCTTTGACGAGGAGACCGGCAAGCGTGTAGGCGGCGTGGAGTCGCCCTTCACCACCACGGTATATTGATTTTGTGAAACGCGCGTCGGTTGACGCGCGTTTTTTCGCGTGTTAGTATGGGACGGTAAAAACGGCGCAGCGTACGCCGCGCAGAATAGAACAGAAGGAGTTTTTGGTATGTCAGGACATTCCAAGTTTGCGAATATCAAGCACAAGAAAGAAAAAAATGACGCCGCAAAGGGCAAGATTTTCACCGTCATCGGAAGAGAGATTGCGGTTGCAGTCAAAGAGGGCGGCCCGGATCCTTCCAATAACTCGAAGCTCAGAGATGTCATCGCAAAGGCGAAGGCAAACAATGTCCCGAACGATACCATCAATAACGGAATCAAGAAGGCAGCGGGCGGCCTTGACAGCGTGAACTATGAGCAGAATGTTTACGAGGGCTACGGTCCGTCCGGCGTTGCCATCATCGTTGAGACCTTGACGGACAACAAGAACAGAACGGCGGCAAATGTGCGCGCGGCTTTTTCAAAGGGAAACGGTAACGTCGGTACGCCGGGTTGCGTCTCTTTCATGTTTGATCGCAAGGGTCAGATTCTGATTGACAAGGAAGAGTGCGATATGGACGCGGACGAGCTCATGATGTTTGCACTCGATGCGGGCGCAGAGGATTTCGCGGACAATGAGGACAGCTACGAAGTTTTGACCGACCCGGATCAGTTTTCCGCGGTGCGCGAGGCCTTTGAGCAAAAGGGAATTGCCATGCTCGAGGCGGATGTCAAGATGATTCCGCAGAACTGGGTCAGCTTAAAGAGCGAAGAGGATCGGAAGAAGATGCAGCGCATTCTGGACCTGCTCGATGAGGACGATGATGTCCAGGCGGTGTTCCACAGCTGGGACGAAGAATAAGTGATTTGAGGGTTTTGAAGGGGGAGAGGAGGAACACAGCCTCTCCCCCTTTGTATTGGCAAAGAGAAGGAGGTTTGCTTGGGAGAGTTTTTAAACGCGGTGTCGGCGGTTTTTGTGATTTTCAGCCTGATGGCGGTTGGCTTCTTACTGGGAAAACTCAAATTTATGACGGCGACCGAGAAAAAGTTTGTGAGTCGTTATGTCATCAATATTGCGGTGCCGCTCAATACGATCGTCGGTATCCAGAAGAATTTGAAGCGCGCGGACATGCTCGAAATGGGGCCGTTACTGCTTGTGCCCTTGCTTACCATTCTCATCTGTCTCGCGGTCTCCATGCTGGTTGCAAAGGCTCTGAAGCTTCCCAAGCGGAGAAGCGGTGTCTTTGTGGCGCTCGCCTTTCTCTCGAACACTCTGTTTATCGGCTTGCCCATGGCACAGGAACTGTTCGGCGATGTCAGCTTGCCCTATGTGATGCTTTACTACATGTGTTCGACCGTCTTCACCCAGACGGTTGCTTTGATGTTGGTGGAGCATTCCGGAGATGCGGCGGAACAGAAGGAGAAGAAACAGAATTTGTTGGTCTCGCTGTTCACAAAGCCGCCGATTCTCGGCATCATCGCGGCCTATGTGCTGTTACTCGCAGACATCCGCCTGCCGCGCATTGCGATGAGTTTCATGAACTATGTGAGTGCAACAGTAACGCCGCTCGCGCTGTTTTACTGCGGCTTTGTGATCTATGAGCTCGGGAAAAAGAGCCTGCGCCTTGAACGCGGCATTCCGGCCATGCTGGTGCTTAGACTGCTGTTTGCCCCGTTGGTTTCGATCCTGGTGACCCGTGCCCTCGGAATTACGGGTCTTCCGCAGAAAGTCTTCCTCATTGAGGCGGCGCTGCCCTCGGTCTCGCAAATCACGGTCATGGCGGGTGCCTACGGCGCGGACGAACAGTACGCGGCCATCGGTACGGTACTGTCCACCTTGGGTATCTTTATCACGGTACCGATTTTGATGGTTATGTTCTGAGGGCCGGAATCGGAATCGAGTTTATTCGGAAGGAAAGAGGGGAGTTGGAATGAAAACCGAATTTTGGAGTTTGCAGGCAGACGCTGTGTTAGAGGGGCTCTCGACCGCTGCGTCGGGTCTCTCCGCAACAGAAGCGGAAAAACGACTGGAGGCCGATGGCAAAAACCGCCTTTCAAAGGGAAGAGGGGAAAGCCCGCTCCGGGTTTTCCTCAGACAGTTTGAGAGCCCGGTCACACTGCTCTTACTCTTTGCGACCGCCGTCTCGTTTTTGATGCAGGATACGACGGATGCATTGATTATTTTCGCGATTGTCCTCTTTTCGGCAGTGCTCAGCTTTTTCCAGGAGTACCGCGCGGGCGTTGCGGTCGAGGAACTTTTAAAAGTGGTCGGCGACAAGGTGACGGTATGCCGGGATGGTAAAGAGCGGGAAATTTCCGCGGAGGAACTTGTCCGCGGCGATGTGATCTTACTCCGGGTCGGCGATCTTGTGCCGGCGGACTGCTACCTCCTCGAAGCGAGCGGTCTAACGGCAAACGAGAGCGCACTGACCGGCGAGACTTTTCCGGCGGAGAAACACGCCGGTGCGCTCGACGTTGCGACTGTGCTCGCGAAACGCAGCAACTGCCTCTACATGGGGACCGGCATTAAGGCGGGGTCCGGAAGAGCGGTCGTCGTGCACACGGCGGCGGAGAGCGAGTTCGGAAAAATTTCGAAGAGCGTGCAGAGCAAGGAGACGCCGACCGACTTTGAGCGTGGCGTGCGGAAATTCGGCGCGTTTCTGATTCGCATCACAGCGGTAATGCTCGCGGCCATTTTCCTCTTCAATGTCCTGATGAAGAAGCCGCTGTTTGACTCCTTTATGTTCGCACTGGCGCTCTCGGTCGGACTGACGCCGCAGCTGTTGCCGGCGATTATCAGCATCAATCTCGCAAAGGGCGCAAAGCGCATGGCAGAGCAGAAGGTCATTGTCCGGAAACTCAATGCAATTGAGAACTTCGGCAGCATGGATGTGCTCTGCTCCGATAAAACGGGAACCATCACGCGGGGCGAGGCAGCGCTCTCGGGTGCGGTCACGGCGGGAGAAGGCTTGCAGGATGAGATTTCGGAAGACAGCGCACTGCCGGAGGCGCTCGCGGTCGCCCGAAAGAGTCTGTTGCTCGCGGCCTATTTAAATGCGAAATTGCAGGAGGGCTATCGGAATCCGCTCGACGACGCGCTGACAAGAAGGGAACGCCCCATCGACGCTTATCGAAAAGTCGCCGAGATTCCCTACAGCTTTGAGAGTCGCTGCCTGACGGTGACGGTAGACACGCCCGAGAACTCTCTGTTTCACGGCAATCGCGTCATGATTACAAAGGGCGCGCTCGAAGAGATTCTCGCGAGATCGGTCTCTGCCATGAACGCAGCGGGGCGGGAAGTACCGCTCGACGAGATGCGGAATGAAATCGAAGCCGGGTATGCACACTATGCGGGACTCGGCTACCGCGCAATCGGCCTTGCGACCCGTATTCTCTCCGCCGATGAGGATGCCGCAACGGCAAAGGATTGCGGACTCATGTTCCGAGGCATGTTGCTCTTCCTTGACCCCTTAAAGGATAACGTACGCGAAACGGTAGCTGCGATTCGGCAAGAGGGCGTGAGCCTCAAAATTATCACGGGCGACAATGCGTTGATTGCGGCAAACATTGCTGGACAGCTTGATATGGACGCGAAACAAATCATGACGGGCAGCGAAATCGCCGCTCTCTCCAAGGACGAATTAAAGGCGCGGGTCCGTGAAGCCGAACTCTTTGCGGAGGTGGATCCCGGGCAGAAGGAGGCAATCATACTCGCGCTGAAGGAGGCCGGTGCGGTTGTCGGCTACATGGGAGACGGCATCAATGATGCGCCGGCTCTCCACGCCGCGGATGTCGGCATTTCGGTGGAGAGCGCGAGCGATATCGCAAAGAGCGCGGCCTCCATCGTTCTTCTCGAGCAAGATCTCGGCGTGCTGCTCGCGGGGATACGGGAGGGCAGAAAGACCTTCGCGAACACGCTCAAATATATCTTTATGACGACGAGCGCAAACTTCGGCAATATGTTCAGTATGGCGGGAATTTCGCTGATTCTGCCCTTTTTGCCGCTCCTACCGAAACAGATTCTCAGCACAAATGTGTTGACCGATATGCCCGAGGTACAGATTGCGGACGACGTGGTGGATGCGGAGTGGATAAGCCGCCCGATACGCTGGGACTTCCGCATGATACGTCGTTTCATGCTGCTCTTCGGTTTGATCAGTTCCACGTTTGACTATCTAACCTTCTTTGTCTTGCTTCGCGTTTTCCGTGCGGATGCGGCGCTCTTTCGAAGCGGTTGGTTTGTCGAGTCGGTGGTCTCTGCCGCACTCGTCGTATTGATTATCCGGACGTCCAAGCCCTTCTTTCAAAGTCGTGTGGGCAAGGGACTTTGCTTTGCGACCGTCTTGTCGATTTTAGCGGCAATCGCCTTACCCTATACGCCGCTCGGCGCGCTGCTCGGCTTGGTGCCGCTGCCCGCTTCTTTGCTCGCAGCTCTTGGCCTGGTTGTGGTATGCTATATGCTGACAGCCGAGATAGCAAAGCGCTGGTTCTACCGGAACGGCAACGGCATCTAAGCATAAATTAACAGGAGGAAATGACCATGAAACAGCATCTTGTCATTACGATTGAACGGGAGTACGGAAGCGGCGGACGTCTGCTCGGCAAGGCACTCTCGGAGGAGCTAGGCATTCCCTACTATGATGATGAAATTATCCGCACCGCCTCCGAGTATGCGGCGGTGGGAGAGGAGTATTTCCGCCTTCATGATGAGAAACCCGGCAAAAGTCTCTTCGGACAGGCGCGGGATGTAATCGGAAAACCCCGCGTCGCGGGCAACATCACAAACCCGGACAATCTCTTCCGCTTCGAGGCGGAGGCCATACGAAAGATGGCGGATCGGGGTTCCTGCATTTTCATCGGCAGGAGCGCGGATTTTGTGCTCGATGCGACCGAGTTCGGGGAGTTTGTGAGCCTCTTTGTGTACTGCGACATGGCGAGCAAAGTGAGACGCGTCATGGAAGTGGATGCTGTAGATGCCGAGGAAGCCATGAGTCGCATCCAGAAAATCAACCGGCAGCGTCGGGATTACTGCCGCTACTATACCGGCAACAACTGGGGCGACCCCATGCTCTACGACTTGCCGCTTAACACGACGAAGCTCACCATCCCCCAGACGGCGGAACTGGTGAAGACCTACCTTCGTTTCCGGGGGCTTTTGGATGCCTAAATATGGTTCACAGTTTTTTTACAGACAGGGCAGGGGTCTCGGGTTATAATAGAGGCGCTTTCGTCTGGAGGGAAGCGCTATGAACAACAACCCTAGAAAAAATCTGGGCGCCGGACTTTCGCCGCAGCGGCGGAAGAGACGGCGCACCTTGACTACCTTACAGAAGACTGCGGCGGGACTCGGCGCAGTTCTTTTGGTGTGCGGAACCGCCGCGTTTGTGCAGGGACGTGCCGGAAAAACCGCGCGGAAGGGGACTGCGAATACACCGAGTAACGCCGAGGCGGTGCAGACCATTGAGGCTACGCTGTCGCCGGAAGAATCCCGTGCGGCGGAACTCGAGGCAAACGCGCGCACGGTGGTGGACAGCTATCATAACCTGGGCATTGTCAATGTCGAGGGGTATCTCAACATGCACAAGGAGGGATCACAGAAGAGCGATGTGAACGGGAAGCTCTTCGGCGGCTCCGCCTGCGAAATCCTCGATAAGACAGAGGATGGCTGGTATCACATCTCTTCGGGCGGTTTTGAGGGCTATGTGCACAGTGACTATGTGAAGACCGGCGATGAGGCCAAGGCACTCGCGCTGCAAAATGTAAAGCGCCGCGCGATTGTGAAGGCCGATAAACTGAACATTCGCTCCGCGCCGAGTAAGGACGCGGACAGCGTGGGGACCGCGCTGCAGAACGAGCGCTACGAGGTGCTCGGTGAGCAGGACGGCTTTGTGCAGACGCGCTCCGGCTATATCAGCGAGGATTACGTGGAGATTCAGGATTGTCTGAACGAGGCGCGAAAACAGGATCTTCGCGCCATGGTGCTCAATATGTACGATAATCTCGGCGTCTCCGAAGTCACGGGCTATCTGAACATACGCGAGGAGCCGAAAGAGGACGGTAAGATCATAGGCAAACTGACTTCCAAGGCGGGTTGCGATGTCCTGGAGACTGCGAACGGCTGGCTGAAAATCAAGTCGGGCGGTATCACAGGTTATGTGAAGGCGGAGTATATTGCGACCGGGGAACAGGCCAAGGAGGAGGCCATGCAGAACGCCTCTTTGATGGCCATTGTGCACACCGATGTTTTGAATGCGCGCGCCGAGCCGAAGGAGGACAGCGCAATCTGGACTCAGATCAACAACAGTGAGCGCTATCCCGTTGTGGAGCAGCTGGACGGCTGGGTCAAACTGGAACTCGAGGAGGGCGATGATGTCTTCGTGAAGAGCGAGTACGTCGAAGTCCGCTATGCATTGAACGAGGCGATTCATTTCAGCCCGCAGGAAGAGGCGGAACAGGCTTCCCTGTCGCGCCGTCAGCAGCTGGTCAACTATTCGCTGCAGTTCCTCGGCAATCCCTACGTCTGGGGCGGAACGAGCTTGGAGCACGGTTGCGACTGTTCCGGCTTTACCATGAAGATTATGGAGCGCTACGGCGTCTCCCTTCCCCACTACTCGGGCTCGCAGGCACAGATGGGCAAGAAGGTCTCGGAGAGCGAGATGCGACCGGGCGATTTGGTCTTTTACTCGAACTCGCGCGGAACGATTAACCACGTCGGCATATACATCGGCAACGGTCAGATTGTCAATGCGGCGAGCCGCCGTTCCGGTATTAAGATTTCGAGTTGGAACTACAGAACCCCGCGCGCCATTCGAAATGTCCTCGGGGACTGAGTGAGTTACAGAGCGATAGGACAAAAAGAGTTGGTGAAGAACCCCGTAACGCTAGTAAAAGCAAGCGCTGCGGGGTTCTTATTTTCTGTGAAACAGGCTGTCTTAAAAAACCACCCGCTATGCGGGTGGCGACAAAACGCGGCGGCTCAGAGTCCCAGTATCATTTTTGCTTCCGCAATTCCGCTTTTTGTTCGAAACAACGTTTTCATCGCCGTTTTGACCTCGGCGCGCGGTATGTGTTTTTCGCGAACGGACGCAATGTAAACGGCTTCCAGCAGAATTTGCAAATCCGGTTCTTCCGCGGGCTCTTCGCTGTGGTGCCGGGAAACCAGATAGACAATGCGCTCCAGTTGTTCCGCGGGCATGTCGGCATCCCGCAGGAAATCACGCACCAAAGCAGCTCCCTCCCGTGCCTGAAGCGCGGGGTCTTCGCTGCCGTATGTTTCGCGGCACAGCGGGTAGGCGATATTATGGGTTAAAGCCGCGACTTCAAGCGCATAGCGCTCACGGCGGCTCAGAGCTTCGCCGTCCGCAATTTCCCGCGCAAAGCCCCAGACGCGGAGCAAACGATCCAACTCGCGCATATGTCCTTTCGAATAAAATGCAATATCGCGCGAAATTTCTTTGACGCTCTTCATCAAAATCCTCCGAAACGGTTGTACTCATGCAATCTTTGCGCATGGCGGAGGAAATGTCCAGCGCTTTCGGAAGATAAGCGTCATATAAGCTATCTTTTGTGACAGACTTACAAAAAAGAGAAGTTTATGGTCGGGAGAGCTTGGGCAGTATTACCTTGACAAAGTTCCTCGCGAATGATAAAAATAAATTGGTATTCCAGTGTTCCGGTGTTGTAGAGAGAGGCAAGAAAATGAAGCATCGTTCTGAGATTATGCAAAACCTTTTGCTCTTAAGTCAGTTCGGTCTTTCTCTCGCGGCGCCGCTTCTTTTATGTCTATTTTTGTGTCAACATCTGGTTTCGGTTCGACATGTCGGTGAGTGGGTATACATTCCGGGTTTCTTTTTCGGGCTCGGTGCATCCTTTACAACGGCATGGAAGTTGTACCAAAGTGTTATGAACCGAACGAAGCGCGACGAAGAGGACAAAGAGACGCGGGTTGCGAGCAATGAACACCGCTGAAAACAGAAGAGGAGGGCTATGAAGGTACAGAAAGCTGTTCGGCGCGAGACCGAAAAAGTGGCACTCGGCGTGGCGATTATGACGGCGCTCATGCTGGGAATCTTGTTTGCCCTGCATCTTGTGTTTCCCGGTAAACTCGGCTTTTCTCTCGGCACGGTTGTCTCTGCGCTGCTCGGCGCAGCAGTGAGTGTTCTGAACTTCTTTTTGATGGGACTTACGGTGCAGCATGTTGCGGGCTTGGAGGATCCCAAAGAGGCGAAGCGTTTCATGCAGAAATCCTATGTGAATCGCAATACCATGCAGATTGTGTGGATGATTGTCGCGGTTGCCGTGCCCTTCGTTCACCCGATTGCGGGTATACTGCCCCTGTTCTTTCCGGGCCTTTTCGTGCGCTTGCAAGGTTTTTTCCCGAAAAAAGAGGAAACAGAAGCAAAGCAAGGGGGTGAGATCTAAGGTATGAACTTTGATATTTCCGGCGCAAAGATTTTCTTTCGCATTCCGACCCATTTGCCGATACTCGGAGACATTGTTGTTTCGGAGACGGTGGTCATTTCCTGGTTGGTCATGCTGATTATCACGGGACTTTGTATTTTCCTGACCCGCGGTTTGAAGGTGGAGCACATCGGGAAGAGACAGGCCCTCGCGGAACTGATTGTGGAGAGTGCGGAGAACTTGGTGCGGAACAACACAGGCGGCACCAAGTTCGACTACCTGATTCCGTTCGTCGGTGCGCTGTTTGCGACGAGCGTGGTGTCAAACCTGATCAGCCTGGTGGGGCTCAGAAGCCCGACGGCCGATCTTTCGGTTGAGGCTGCTTGGGCTTTGACCGTATTCACGATGATTACGGCAAACAAGATCAAGGCGGGTGGACTGCTCGGTTATCTGAAGGGCTTCACAACGCCGATTCCGGTAATGACACCGTTTAACATTCTCTCGGAGATTGCGACACCGATCAGTATGGCTTGCCGTCACTTCGGCAACGTGCTCTCGGGCGTGGTCATCAACGGTCTGATTTACGCGGCGCTCGGTGTCGCTTCGGCAGCGCTGTTCGGACTGATTCCGGGTGCGGTCGGAGATTTCCTCTCCGGCATTCCGATTCTCGCGGTCGGACTTCCGGCAATTATGTCGTTTTATTTCGACTGGTTTTCCGGCATCATGCAGGCTTTCATTTTTACAATGCTCACCATTATGTACATTGCGAATGCGGCCGAAGGTTAAGGCGGCTTTGCAATCACCAACATTTAGGAGGATAGAGTCATGACAGATTTTCAGTTTCTTGCAAGAGGTATCGCGCTCATGGGTTGCGGAATCGGTGCGGGTTGCGCGCTGATTGCCGGTGTCGGCCCCGGTATCGGTGAGGGTAATGCGGTTGCAAAGGCGCTGGAGGCAATCGGCCGTCAGCCGGAGTGCAAGGGCGATGTGACGAGCACCATGCTCCTCGGTTGCGCAATTGCGGAGACCACGGGTATTTACGGTTTCGTTACCGGCCTGCTTCTTATCTTCGTGGCACCGGGCATGTTCATGAATTTCCTGAAGTAAGTCGGGAGGGTTAAGATGGATACACAGGCACTGGTAACCATCGTGCCTTCGACCTTTGTTCTGACCATCCTGAATCTCTTCATTCAGATGTTTCTGATGAAGAAGTTTTTGTTTCAGCCGGTGAAGCGCATCCTTGAGGAGCGCCAGAAGCGCGCGGATCAAAACATCCGGGCCGCAGAACAGGAAAAGGCGGAGGCAGAGGCTGTCAAGGCAGAGTATACGGAGAATATGGCGCGCGCACGCGAAGAGGCGGCAAGCATTTTGGAACGCGCAAAACAGGATGCATCCCAGCAGGCGGATGAGCTGCTTGCAAACGCGAGAACAGAGGCGCAGTCGCTGAAAGCCAAGGCGGAAAATGATATCCGCCAGGAGAGAAAGCGCGCGCTGAACGAGGCGAAGGATGAAATCGGCGGACTCGCAATGGACATTGCCGGTCGCGTGGTCGAGCGTGAAATTCACGAGTCGGATCACCGCGCACTGATTGACGACTTCCTGCAGAAGGTTGAGGATGCGTCATGATGCGCGCAGCTGAGCTCTACGGCGGCAGTCTCTACGATCTCGCCGCGGAGGAGAAGCAGGAGAGAGACTTGCTCGAAGAGATGCAGGGCGTACAGCATTTATTGCGGGAAAATCCGCAGTATGCCGCGCTGCTCTCCGAGCCGAGTATTCCGAAGGAGAAGCGCTTGGAACTTTTGGACCAGGCGTTTCGGGGTGAGATTAAGCCCTACCTCCTGAATTTCTTAAAGCTCATTACCGAGAGAGGGCTGCTGTTTCAGTATGCCGGCATGTGCCGCGCCTACGAACAGCGCTTTAACAAAGCGCATAACATTGCCGAGGCGCTGGTCCGTACGGCGGTACCGCTCGAAGAGGCGGAGCGCGGTAAACTGAAGGAAGCGCTGGAAAAGCAGAGCGGAAAGCAAGTGGTGCTCAAAGAGCGGATTGATGCAAGTCTGCTCGGCGGCATGGTGGTTGAGATGGACGGCAAGACTTTGGACGGCAGTGTTGCGGGTCGACTTCTCGCCATTCGCAAAAAAGTGGAAGAGATAGTACTGTAAAAAGGTGGGCATAGAATGGAATTAAAGTCAGAAAAGATCTCTGAGGTCATTCGAAGCCAGATTAAATACTACGAGAACGCCATCATTCAGAACGAAACCGGGACGGTGCTCACGGTCGGAGACGGTATTTCGAGAGTTTCCGGCCTTACAAATTGCATGTCCGGCGAGCTTCTTGAGTTTCAGGATGGCAGCTTCGGTATGGCACAGAATCTGGAGGAAAACAGCGTCTCGGCGGTTTTGTTCGGTTCGGACGTCGGTATTCAGGAGGGACAGACCGTTAAGCGCACGGGGCGCGTGGTTTCGGTCCCGGTCGGCGAGGCTTTGCTTGGCCGCGTCGTGAACGCAATCGGTCAGCCGATTGACGGCGCGGGCCCGATCGCAAGTCAGGAGTATCGCGCGGTCGAGAGCCCGGCACCGGGTATCATCGATCGCCAGCCGGTCAAGGAACCCATGCAGACGGGTATCAAGGCAATCGACTCGATGATTCCGATCGGAAGAGGACAGCGTGAGCTGATCATCGGCGACCGTCAGACGGGTAAGACGACGATCGCGCTCGACACCATCCTGAACCAAAAGGGCAAGGATGTCATTTGTATCTATGTTGCAATCGGCCAGAAGCGCTCCACGGTCACGGGACTTGTGAATACGCTTAAGGAAGCCGGTGCGATGGACTACACGATTGTGGTTGCGGCAACGGCTTCGGAGCCGAGCCCGCTGCAGTATCTCGCACCCTATGCGGGCTGTGCGATGGGTGAGTTCTTCATGAACCGCGGTCAGCACGTGCTGATTGTCTATGACGATCTTTCGAAGCACGCGGTGGCATACCGCGCGATTTCGCTTCTGATTCGGCGTCCGCCGGGCCGTGAGGCGTACCCGGGCGATGTCTTCTACCTGCACTCGAGACTCCTGGAGCGTGCGGCAAAGCTCTCCGCAGAGAAGGGAGCGGGTTCGATGACGGCGCTGCCGATTATCGAGACCCAGGCGGGCGATGTCTCTGCCTACATTCCGACCAACGTCATTTCGATTACCGACGGTCAGATTTTCCTTGAGACCGAGCTCTTCCACAGCGGCGTTATGCCGGCGGTGAACCCGGGTATTTCGGTGTCGCGTGTCGGCGGAAACGCGCAGGTCAAGGCGATGAAGAAGGTCGCGGGCACCCTGAAGCTCATCTACTCGCAGTACCGCGAGTTGCAGAGTTTCGCGCAGTTCGGTTCCGACCTTGATGCGGATACCAAGGCGCGTCTCGCGCAGGGCGAGCGCATTGTGGAAGTCTTAAAGCAGGGCAAGTCGGCACCGGTTTCCGTTGAGAAGCAGGTTGCGATTCTCTATGCGGTCGTCAATAACATTTTGCTTCCGATTCCGGTCGAAGACATTCGGGAATTCGAGGAGGATCTCTATCGCTTCCTCGACAGAGATCCGGATGCTGTCTCCGTCATGGAAGAGATACGCAAGACAGGCGCTTACAGCGAAGACGGTGAAGCGCGTCTGAAAGCGGCGCTTCAGCGTTGCACCGAGGAATTTCTGCAGAGAAGACAGACGAGTACGGCACAGGCTTAATAGGAGGAGACGATGGCTGCAGCAAATATGAAGTCCGTCAAACTCCGGATTAAGAGTATCCAGAACACCATGCAGATTACGAAGGCGATGGAATTGGTCGCATCTTCGAAACTGCGGAGAGCCAAGGAGAAGGCGGAGGCAAGCGCACCTTACTTCTCGAGTCTCAGACAGACGCTCATCAACATTGCCGCCGAGAACACGGACTATACCAGTGTCTACGCGCGCGAAAATAAGAGTGAGCGCCACTGCTATATTCTGATTGCGGGTGACCGCGGCATGGCGGGCGGATACAATGCGAATTTGTTCCGCGCGTTTGAAGCGGAGAGCAAAGGCAAGAGTTTTGCCGTGCTCCCGCTCGGAAAAAAGGCGCAGGACTATGTCTCGCAGAAAAAGCTGGAACGGGTAGAGACAGAGAACATACCGGTTGCATCGGTACGCATTTCGGACTGCTTTGCACTTGCAAGAATGCTCTGCAGAAAATTTCGTGAGGGAGAGTTCGGACATGTTTCGCTCTTCTACACAAGCTTTGTCTCGTTGATGAAGCAGGAGCCCGGCTCTTCCACCATGTTGCCGATTGCGGACTTCAAGAGTGAAGTCTGCGAGATTCGCGGCAAAGAGGGAGAAGAGAAAAAGCAGGCTCAGAATTTGATCCTCTACGAGCCGAGTGCGGAGGAAGTCTACGACGCGATTGTGCCGGAGTACCTTGCGGGTCTCCTCTACAGTGCCGTGTCGAGTTCGCTCGCAAGTGAGTACGCAGCGCGCCGCACGGCCATGGAGGCGGCGACGGACAATGCGGCTGAGATGATTGACAAACTGAGCCTCTACTATAACCGCGCGCGTCAGGCGAGCATCACGCAGGAAATCACGGAGATTGTCGGCGGTGCGGAGGGGAGCAACGGTTAAGCGCTTATGAAGGAGAAGCTTTGATGAGTGAGCAGCATGTAGGTAAAGTCGTTCAGGTGATGGGCGCTGTGCTCGACGTCCGCTTTGCGGAGGGAGAACTTCCGGCGCTCCTCCATGCGATTGAAGTAGATATGCCCGAGGGCAAACTCATTGCGGAGGTGGCGCAGCAGATCGGAGACGATACGGTTCGCTGCATTGCGATGAGCTCGACCGACGGCTTGGTGCGCGGCGCGGCCGCGCGCGATTTGAACGGACCGATTACGGTGCCGGTCGGAGATGCGTGCCTCGGCCGCGTGTTCAACCTGCTCGGTGAGACGGTCGATGACGGCCCGGCGGTGGATACGGCGGAACGCCGCAGCATCCACCGCGCGGCCCCCTCGTTTGAAGAGCAGACCCCGGCAACCGAGATTCTGGAGACCGGTATCAAGGTTGTCGACCTGATCTGCCCCTACGCAAAGGGCGGTAAAATCGGTCTCTTCGGCGGTGCGGGAGTCGGTAAAACCGTCCTCATTATGGAGTTAATCCACAATGTCGCGACGGCACACGGCGGCATCTCGGTATTCACCGGTGTCGGCGAGCGCACGAGAGAGGGTAACGACCTCTACGGCGAGATGAAGGAGAGCGGCGTCCTCGATAAAACGGCGCTGGTCTACGGACAGATGAATGAGCCGCCGGGCGCAAGAATGCGTGTGGGTCTTTCGGGACTCACCATGGCGGAGTACTTCCGCGATGAGAGAAACCAGGACGTGCTTCTCTTCATCGACAACATTTTCCGCTTTACCCAGGCAGGTTCCGAAGTTTCGGCACTGCTGGGACGCATGCCCTCCGCCGTCGGTTATCAGCCGACCTTGGCGACGGACATGGGTGCTCTGCAGGAGCGCATCACCTCCACCAAGAAGGGTTCCATCACGTCGGTGCAGGCAGTTTACGTCCCGGCCGATGACTTGACGGACCCGGCACCTGCGACCACCTTCACGCACTTGGACGCGACGACGGTCCTTTCGCGTGACATTGCAAGTAAGGGTATTTACCCGGCTGTGGATCCCCTGGATTCGACGAGCCGCATCCTGACGCCGGAAGTTGTGGGTCAGGAGCACTATGACATTGCAAAGGGTGTGCAGCAGGTTCTGCAGCGCTATAAGGAGTTGCAGGATATCATTGCCATCATGGGTATGGACGAGCTCTCGGAAGAGGATAAGGTCGCGGTATTCCGCGCGCGTAAAATCCAGAACTTCCTCTCGCAGAGTTTCTCTGTCGCAGAGCAGTTTACGGGCCTCAAGGGTAAGTATGTCTCTCTCAAGGAGACGCTCCGCGGTTTCCGCATGATTTTAAACGGCGAGTGCGACGAGCTTCCGGAGAGCGCCTTCCTTCTGGTCGGCGGCATCGACGAGGCGTTTGAGAAGGCAAAGGCGTTAAAGAACGCGCAGTAAGGAGGAGAGCGCATGGCGAACTTCCACTTGGAAATTGTCACGCTGGACGGGCTGAAATATGAGGGTGAGGTGGAGCGTTTAACGCTCCGCACCATCACGGGCGATCTCGCAATCCTCGCGCGTCATACAAATTACTGCACTGCGGTCGGCATGGGCACGGCCAAGCTGCGCTTTCCCGACGGAAAAGAGCGGGAGGCGGCTTGCGTCGGCGGCATGCTCTCGGTGATGGACGGTATGTGCCGGCTTTTACCGACCACCTTTGAGTGGAGCGATGAAATCGATCTGCTCCGTGCGGAGGAGGCAAAGCAGAGAGCCGAGGAGCGGCTCAAGGCAAAACTCTCGGACGAGGAGAGAATTCAGGCGCGTGCAAAATTGTATCGGGCACTGATTCGTATCCAGACGGCGGGGCAGCCGAAGCTGAAGCTTTGAACGCGAGATACGAAAATGCATAAGACAGGGGAATTTGTCACGGGAGGCGAGAGCCGCTCTGTGACAGATTCCCCTGTTTGTGCTATACTGTAAGTTCAGGATTCCGGAAAAGCGAACGAAAGTTCATAGAGAGGAGGGGTGGTTTTGGCGCAGAAAAAAAGCAGCGGAAGGCGGCGAAAAACAACGGCGACAGTGCCGCGGAGCAGAAAGAAGAGCGGTGCCGCGGTTCAGAGAAAGCGAGAAGCGGAGCAACTCTTATTTCTGCGCGGAGAAGTGATACCGCTCTTCTTGGCTCTCTTTGCGGTTCTCTTATTGCTCAGCAATTTCGGGCTTTGCGGCGCACTCGGCACCGTGCTCCGGGACGTACAGCTGGGGCTTTTCGGCGGGCTCGGATTGTTATTTCCGTTTTTACTCTGCGGAATTGTAATCTATCGGGCCCTCACGGAAGATAAGTCACGTGCGCTCGGGAAAACCGTGGCGCTTCCGCTCACGTATCTTTTGGTGATTGCCTTGGTGCACCTCGCGCAGGGAGCAGAGGGCGGAAATTTTGCGTATCTCTATGCGGCAAAGCG
>CAJPKN010000024.1 GCA_905370385.1 Stomatobaculum longum | reverse complement strand
GATGCCGCCTCGAGAATGCGCGGGTCCGTGCCCTCCGTAAACACAATGGTCTTCGGGTTCTCTTTGAGCTTCTGAATCATTGTACCGAATGTGTACATGGGATTATTCCTTTCTCCCTCTGCGGGAAACAGATTCGGAGCGTTCTGCCCCGAAAACTTACTGCGTCAGTGCGAGCGTATCTCTTGCGATTGCGAGCTCCTCGTTGGTCGGAAGGAGGTATACCTTGACCTTCGAGCTGTCCGTCGAAACCAGGCGCTCTTCACCGCGCACATTGTTTCTCTCGTCGTCAATTTCCACACCGAGGTACTCGAGATATGCGCAGATATTCTTTCTCATGAACTTGTCGTTCTCACCGACGCCTGCCGTGAAGGCAATCGCATCGACACCGTTCATTTCGGTGATATAAGCGCCGACATACTTCGCAACGCGGAGCGTGAAAGCGTCGAGCGCCACCCTTGCGAGCTTGTTGCCGTCGTTTGCCGCATCGTCAATGTCGCGGAAATCGGAGGAAATGCCGTTGCTTAAGCCCAGAACACCGGACTTCTTATTCAGAACATCCGTCATCTCCTCAACCGTGAGCTTCTCGTGCTCGCAGATAAACTGAATGATTGCGGGGTCAATGTCTCCCGAGCGAGTGCCCATAATAAGGCCCTCGAGCGGAGTCATGCCCATGGATGTATCCACGCACTTACCGCCGATCGATGCGGAGACCGAAGCGCCGTTGCCGAGGTGGCACACGACAACCTTTGCATTCTTCGGATCCAGACCGCCCTTGCGAATCACCTCGCCCGCAACAAAGTTGTGGCTGGTGCCGTGGAAGCCGTAGCGGCGAACCTTATACTTCTCGTAGTACTCGTAGGGCAGTGCGTAGAGATAAGCCTTCTCCTGCATGCTCATGCCGAAAGCCGTATCAAACACAGCGACATTCGGCTTTCCGGGCATAGCCGCCTCGCAGGCTTCAATACCCATGAGGTTTGCCGGATTGTGAAGGGGGGCCAAATCGAAGCAGTCCGCAATCGCCTTCTTGACGTTCTCATCAACCAGAACGGACGCACTGTAATACGTTCCGCCGTGAACCACACGATGTCCGATTGCGGAAATCTCATCCGTGCTCTTGATGACACCGTGAGACGGATCGACCAGCGCCTTCATGACGAGCTCAATCGCCTCCTTGTGAGTCGGCATCGCAACCTCGAGCTTATACTTCTCGCCGCCCGCCGGCGTATGTGCGAGCAGAGAGCCCTCGATTCCGATTCTCTCGCAGAGACCCTTCGCGAGCACACTCTCATTCTCCATATCGATCAGCTGATACTTGAGAGAAGAGCTTCCGCAGTTCATGACAAGAATTTTCATTGTGTGTTTCCCCCTTCAACTTTATAATATTCACAATCTCTGTTATTATAGACCAATCGACAAACGAGTGACAAGACGGAAGGCTGTTTTTTTCAAAATACAGGAGAGAGTATGATAAATCTTGCGCAGGTCGTTGGAATTATTGCTGAATATCATCCGTTTCACAACGGGCATCTCTATCAAATGCGAAATGCGCGCGCACTGACCGGTGCCTCCTACTGCGTGGTCTTCTTGAGCAGCTACTTTGTGCAGCGCGGCATGCCCGCAATCTATTCGCCCCTGAAGCGTGCGGAGGCGGCGCTGCGCGCCGGTGCGGACGCCGTTTTCGAGATTCCGACCCCTTTCAGCTCTGCTTCCGCCCGTGACTACGCGGCCTACGGCGTGAGCATGCTTGCGGGACTCGGCATTCCGAATCTCTGCTGCGGTACCGAAGATGTCTCTGCGGAAGAGCTCTCCATGCTCCTCGATGTGATTGATGAGGGCTCGGAGGCGTTTCAGCACAGTCTGCGTGAGGGTTTAAAAACCGGCCTCACCTATGCGGAAGCCAGGGTCAATGCCATCGCAGCCGATTTGTTTCAGGCAGGCGCGGACAATTCTCTCCTGCTTCGCACGCGTGAACTGCTTTCAAAGCCGAACAACATTCTCGCCTTTGAGTATGCGCGCGCCGCACGTGCGGAACGCATCCCGATTCGCCTGACCACGGTCTCGAGAAAGGGCAGCGACTACCACGATCCCATACTGCAGGGCGATTTCAGTTCCGCAACCGCCATACGCTCCCACATTTTAAACGGCGGTTCTTGGGACGATTTAATCCGCATGGTGCCGCGCGCCGCTGCGGAGGTCTTTGCCTCTGCCCCCTATTTAAATCCCGCCTGCATGGTCGGTCCCATTGAGCGCCGCGTCCTGGATCAGCTCTATGAGGGGACCGCGCTTTCCTCCTTCTCCGATGTCTCGGAGGATCTTGCGGACCGCATTGCGAATGCGGAGTTCCGCGAGGAGAACTATGAGGCGCTTGTGAACAGTCTAAAGACCAGACAGTACACGCACACCCGCGTGGCGCGCGCGCTGACACATATCTTCCTAGGAATACGAAAATCCGATCTTCTCCGTTGGAAGAATGCCGCACGCGAAGAGGCCGTAGCAGCCGCTTCGGCCGAAGGCAAAAAGGCCGGAGATTTGCCGCCGATCGGCGCCGCCCCCTATGCACGCCTACTCGGCTTTCGCCGGGACTCGGAGGCCCTTCTCTCTCTCTTAAAGCAGGCTGCCACCATTCCCATGGTCAGTCGGCCGGCTGCCGCGGAAAGCCTGCTCCGCTCTCCCGCCGCGCGCGATCTCTTCCAAGCCGAAGTGCACGCCGCGGATCTCTGGAATTCTCTCTGCTACGGCGACAACGGAACCTCGCTGCCCTCCTATTTGCGGCAGCAAATCGTCATTGTGTAATATAGTTCCGCTTTTATTTGCTCTGCTTTGTTGAAAAGAGAGATTTTCGTAAAATTGTCGGAAAACTCCTTTGTCTGTGTTAGACTAGAGAAAGGAGGTGGACTATGTACCAGATTGACGATATTGTTGTCTATGAAAGTTCCGGTGTGTGTCGCGTCCGCGATATTCAGGAGCTCACCTTCTCCGAGGCAGCAGGCGCAAAGCGCTACTATGTCCTGACGCCTCTTTTCTCATCCGGTGACGTCATTTACACCCCTGTCGACAGCACAAAAACCGTCCTTCGCCCCGTGATTTCGAGAGAAGAAGCGCTGGAGACCATTCACAGCATGCAGGGAGAAGAAGTCATGAGCTTTGAGGGCCTGCGCCCCGCGGAACTTGAGTTCCGCTATCGGCGCGCCCAACAGAGCTTCCGTTGTGCGGATCTCCTGCGTCTCTACCGCGCCATCATACGGAAAACACGCTCTGCGCGCCGCGCCGGAAAAAAAGTGAGCGAGATTGACCGCCGCTTCCTAAGGCGCATCGACGCCCTTGTGCTCGGCGAGCTCTCGGTCGCCCTGAATGTCTCGCAAGAGGAAATACGCAAACTGCTCGAACGGGAACTCGAACTTGTATAAAGCTCCGACCAACAAAAAAGACTAGCGAAAGCGCTAGTCTTTTTTCTGTTGCCACGCCATATCCCAAAAGGCGAGCTCGTAGCGGGAGCAGTTGACAAAAATATCCCGAAGGCGCTGCATCTCTGCCGGCGAAGCGGATTCCGTCACGGCGTTCAGCGCAAGAATGAGTTTTTCATTCTCCGCCGCGTACGCCGCCGAAGCGTATTCCCGCACCCAGGCGCCGTAGAAGGGATCGCTCCCTGCCTCCGGCCTCTCCGAAAGCATATGCTTTGCAATCAGCTCATAGCTGTACGCGCAGGATAAAACCGCGGCCAGAATTTCGGCCTCGCCGCCCTCGTAGCCGACACGGAGCATGTAAGAGGTATAGGATAAATTATCGAGCGCACGCGGCGTGGTTCTGAGATCCTCCTCACACACCGAAAGGGCTTCGAAATAACCGCCGTGCACCGCTCTCTCCCGATTGATTGCGGCTAAATAGTCAGAAAACAGCAATGCGCTCGAGAGACTCTCCGCCTTCGCGGCACCGAGGGCAAAGGTCTTTGCATATTCTTCGAGGTACAAATCGTCCTGAATGAGATAAAAGCGGAAACGCTCTTTGTCGAGCGTCCCGTTTTGAATTCCCAGCACAAAGGGATGACGGTAATAGGCCTTCCAAATTTCTGCGGACGCAGCGAGCAAATACGCGGTCGTATTCATTCGGTCTCCTTCTCCTGCTCCAAATAGTCAAGCAACAACGGACGGTTTAGGCGGTTGATGCCGACCGGCGGCAGTACTGTCTCCTCATCCTTACGCACTACCTCCAGCGCACTTTCCGCTGTCGGTTTATATTCCCCTTGCGGCGCAGAGATGAGAAAGACACCGCGGGTTTCATTTTCCTCTCCCGTTAGTTTTAGGCTCTGAACAGACAAGCCCTCGCTCGCAATGGTAGTCTCAAGGCAGCGGTAACTCAGCGGATACCGCTCCGGCGATACGGTCTCAACGACAAAGGCACCGCCCTCCCTAAGGTGATTCGCACACATGCGGTAAAAGAGGTTGGTAAACGCGCGATTTTCGGTCTCGGTCTTCGGTGCGGCGAGCGCCACGATAATAAAGTCATAGTGCTTTTCGCGCGTCTTCAGAAACTGAAAAGCCTCTTCCGTGTAGCAGTGAAGGCGCGACTGCTGCGGTCTGAACAAAGGCTGCGCCGTTAAGACAAGATCCACTGACTGCACCGACTGATTCTTCAGCACTTCCCTTGCGGCCGCTGTGCTGCCGAGCACCAGAACCTGCTCGTACGGCGCCGCAAGCGCGGCGATCGGGCGGTAAAAAGAGGCCTCTCTGCGATTCCGGAAGTACCACTGTCCCAGCTGATAAAACAGCAAACAGAGCAGAACGGCGGCGACAAAGAAAAGCGTTCTGCGCGAGTTTTTCTTTCCTGTCATCAGTTCTTAAAGGAGTGAATCGGGGCGGGTATGCGGCCCTCGCGCCGCACAAAGTCCGCACAGCCGTAGGGATTCACCGCAATCACCGGTGCATGGCCGAGAAGCCCTCCGAACTCCACTACATCTCCTACCTTTTTCCCGTGCGCCGGGATTAAACGCACGGCGGTCGTCTTCTGATTGATCATGCCGATGGCCGCCTCATCCGCAATGATGCCCGCTATGGTCTCCGCCGAAGTATCTCCGGGCACCGCAATCATATCGAGTCCCACGGAGCAGACACAGGTCATCGCCTCCAATTTTTCGAGACTCAGGGCGCCGCATTCCGCCGCCCGTATCATACCCTGATCCTCGCTGACCGGAATGAAGGCACCGGAAAGTCCGCCCACATAGGAGGAAGCCATAACGCCGCCCTTTTTCACTTGATCGTTTAAGAGCGCCAACGCCGCAGTCGTACCCGGCGCACCGACGGCCTCAAGCCCTATGGCCTCCAGTATATCCGCAACCGAATCGCCGTCCGCCGGCGTCGGTGCGAGCGAAAGGTCTATGATGCCGAAGGGGGTATCGAGCCGACGGCTCGCCTCCCGAGCAACCAGCTGTCCAACACGCGTAATCTTAAATGCTGTCTTTTTGATGGTCTCGCAAAGTACTTCAAAGCTCTGCCCCTTGGTCTGCTGCACCGCCGCGCGCACCACACCGGGGCCGGAGACACCGACATGAATTACGGCATCGCCCTCGGTCACGCCGTGGAAGGCACCCGCCATGAAGGGATTGTCATCCGGCGCATTGCAGAAAATGACCAGCTTCGCACAGCCGAGAGAGCCGTTTTCCGCGGTTCGAGCCGCCGTTTCCTTGACCACCTGTCCCATGCGGCGCACGGCGTCCATATTGAGACCGGTGCGGGTGGAACCCACATTTACAGAGCTGCATACCCGCTCCGTCCGCGCGAGTGCTTCGGGGATGGAGTCAATCAAGCGTCTTTCCGCCTCTGTCATGCCTTTTGCGACCAGCGCGGAGTATCCGCCGATAAAGTTGACGCCGATTTCCTTGGCCGCGCGGTCCAAAGCCTCCGCGATTTCCGCAAAGTCTTCTTTGCTCCGGCAAGCCGAGCCGCCGATTAGCGCAATCGGCGTTACCGACACGCGCTTGTTGACAATCGGAATGCCGTATTCCCGCGAAATGGCCTCGCCGGTCTCCACCAACTTCCCCGCGCGACGAAGAATGCAATCATAAATATTTTGCTCAAGTTTTTTCTTATCGCTGTCAATGCAGCCCAGAAGGGATATGCCCATGGTGATGGTGCGCACATCGAGCAAATCCCGCTCTATCATGGTATTGGTCTCCAGTACCTCAAATCCGTTCAACATGCCGCACCTCCCTTAGATGCGGTGCATCGCTTCGAAGATTTCCTCGCGCTGCACATGGATGCGAAGTCCCATCTCCTCCCCGATTCGGTTCATTGCGGCGGTCAGCTCTTCGAGGCTCTCATCGGCCGACGAGATGTCAACAATCATCATCATGTGAAACAGATCCCGCACAATGGTCTGGTTGATATCCAATACATTGATGTGCTTCTCGGCAAGGTGGGTGCAAATTTTTGCAATGATGCCGACCATATCTTTGCCGAGTACGGTGATGATAACCTTGTTCATGCTCTTTCCCTTCTTTTTTTTCGTGTGTATACAATCAAAACGCATAGATGTCGGAGCAGCAATCCCGCTCCGCTACGGCGAGCGGCAGTTCGGCAGCCTCTCCGCGCCCCAGAAGGAGGCTCAGTTCGCAGCGCACCGTCTCGTAGGCAAGTTCCGGGAGATTGTTCTCTTTGCTGAGATGCCCGAGCAGCACCTGCTGTAAACCGCCGTGGCAGAGCGTAGCGAGCAGTCTGCCGGCGCTCTCGTTCGAGAGATGCCCGCAGTCGCCCAAAATACGCCGCTTCAAAGGATAGGGATAAGGTCCCGCCTCCAGCATGCGCACATCGTGGTTGCTCTCCAATAAGAGGGCATCCAGGCCCTGAAGCGCTTTTTCCAGTTCCTCGGTCGCATGGCCAAGGTCCGTCAGAAAAGCCGCGCTCTTACTGCCGTTTGTCACTCGGTAACCGACCGGCTCCGCCGCATCGTGGTCTATGGACAGCGGGAGCACTGTTAAATCTCCGAGAGAAAAGGCCTCTCCGCCCCGAATGACATGAATCTGTTCCGCCGGAAATTCGTCCAGCAGCCCCTTCTTTTTGATGACCGCCAGGGTGCCTGCGGTCGCATAGAGCGGAATCGCGTCCTTTTTTAGCAAAACCTTTAAGCCGCACACATGGTCCGCGTGCTCATGTGTGAGCAGCACGCCCGAGAGCTCTCCGGGCTTAAGCCCCGCAACCTCGAGTCCTTGGACGATGCGCTTTCTGCTGATGCCCGCGTCAATCAAAAGATGCGTGCTCTCACTGCCGAGATAGCCGGCATTGCCGCTGCTGCCGCTCGCAATGGTCATGAGTCTCATCGGAGCTCCTTTCCCGAGAGTCTACCGTCAATGCGGCGGTAGAGCGCTGCCTCATCCGCATCGTTTACCAAGGTCCAATCTGCCAAACTCTCGTAGGCGGCATCGCTCATCTGCCTCTCCATAATTTCTTCCGCGCGCGCTCTCGTGTATCCGCGGCTGTCCATAAGGCGGCAAATTCGCAGTGCGCGCGGTGTGAAGACATACCAAATCTCATTGTAAATATGATTGCGCTCTCTTGCAGGCAAAGCGGTCTCGACGACCAAAAACTTTGTTTTCTCACGCCGCGCAAGTGCTTCCACCCTATCATAGACCAAGGGGTGCACGGTCGCATCCAGAGCGGCAAGCAGGTCGGGCTCCCGATAGAGTCGATTTGCCATCGCCTTTCGATCGAGGCTCCCGTCCGCCGCGCGTATCTCCCCCCCCATGAGCTCTAAGGCGCGAAGATAACCCGCCTCTCCCGGCTCATAAAGTTCGTGCGCGAGCTCATCCATCCCGACTATGCTTGCGCCGTAGTTTTCTTTCAGATAGGCGAGCACCAGGCTCTTTCCGGAACCCACACCGCCGCAAATTTGCAGCACCATCAGTGCGCCTCCAACCAAGAGTTGCCGATGTGCGCATCCACCTCGAGGGAAACACGCAGTTCGGCGGCATTCCGCATGGTCTCTTTCAAAAGTTCCAGTACGCGCGGCGCGACTGTCTCATCCGCTTCCACCAAGAGTTCGTCGTGAATCTGCAGCACAATGCGCGCGTCCAAGTTTTCGCTCTCGAGGGCGCGCCTCACCTTGACCATGGCAATCTTCATGATATCGGCCGCGGTGCCCTGAATCGGCGCATTCATGGCGACGCGCTCTCCGAAGGCACGCTGCATGAAATTGGAACTCTTTAACTCCGGCACCGGCCGTATTCTGCCGAAGAGTGTCCGCGTAAAGCCGTATTCCTTCGCCTCTTTGATCTGCCGGTCCAGAAAACGCTTAACCTCCGGATAGCTCTCGAAATAGCGGTTGATGTATTCCTTTGCCTCATTCCGAGAGATGCTTAAGTCCTCCGAGAGGCCGAAGGCAGAAATGCCGTAGACCACACCGAAATTGACCGCCTTTGCGTTGCGGCGCTGGAGCGGCGTAACCTCGTCGAGCGGCACATGAAAGACCTGAGAGGCCGTGACGGCGTGAACATCGACCGCGTCGCGATAGGCCGCAATCAGATTTTCATCGCCGGAGAGTGCCGCCAGAATTCGGAGTTCAATCTGCGAGTAGTCCGCGTCCACAAAGACCTTGCCGGGGGCCGGCACAAAGACGGCGCGAACACGACTCCCCATCTCCGTGCGAATGGGAATATTCTGCAAATTCGGATTGGCCGAGGAGATGCGCCCCGTCGCTGTGATGGTCTGGTGGAAGCTTCCGTGAATTCTGCCGTCCGCCTGAATATAGGCGGCGAGTCCCAGTGCATAGGTCGAATTCAGCTTCGTGAGCATGCGGTAGCGGAGTATTTTCTTAACCACCGGATATTCCGGCGCAAGTTTCTCCAAAATATCCGCGGCCGTCGAATAACCGCTCTTGGTCTTTTTCCCATAGGGCAGTTTCATCTTGTCGAACAAAATCTCTCCGAGTTGTTTCGGCGAATTCAGATTAAATTCTTCTCCGGTTTCCGCAAATATTTCATCCTCAATCCGATGAATCTCGCTCTCCAATTCGTCCGAGAAGGCCTTTAATTTCTCGGCATCGACCGCAACGCCGTTCTCTTCCATTTCCGCGAGCATGAATACAAGCGGGCGCTCAATCTCGGTATACAGTTTCTCCATGCCCTGCTCGCTTACTTTTTCACGAAGCGGCTTGCGGGCCGCAAAGGCGACATAGGCCTCGTAGGCCTCGGCCGCAACCGCATCTTCCTTGGCGCTCGGCAAGAGGAGGGAGAGGTAATCCCGCGCGATGTCCTCGCTCCGATAGCTCTCCTTCAGCGGATTTAAGAGGTAAGCGAGCACGCCGAGGTCATCAACCGTATCCCGCTCCTCGGTTCCGACTTCTTTTAGGAAAGGCTTTATGTCCAGGCCGGACACGGTCTTTCCCCTTTCGAAGAAGGTAGAAAGCAGCTTTCGCTCTGTCTCAGGCTCTAAAATCAGTCCTTCGCCCTGTTCCGTAAGCGCCTTCAGTTTCAAAAGCTCCGCTGCCTGAGGCGAACGGCGGAATACAACAGAAACAGATGCCGCATCGCTGCAGAACGCGGTAAGAAGCTCTCCTCGTGCAATACCGATTTCACCAGCCTTTACGGCACGCTCCGCAGCCTCCCAAAGCGCCTCTTCTGTCTGAATGAGTTCAATCCGCGGGCGATGCTGCGCGCGCATGTGCTCACGCTGCACCTCACTGCCGAAGTGCTTTAAGAGGGAGCGGAACTCAAGGCGCTGAATTTGCTCGTAGGCCTCGCTCGTATAGAGCTCCCCGATTTTCAACTCCGAGAGCTCCGGCTGAATCGGCGCATCCAAGCATATGGTCGCGAGCCACTTTGAAAAAACCGCGTCCTCGAAATGCTCTTCGAGCGCCTTCTTGGCACGCGGCGGCTTCACTTCCTCCAGATGTTCCTTTAAGTTCTCAATCGAATGCCAGCTCTGAATCAGAGCGGTCGCCGTTTTTTCGCCGATGGAAGGAACACCCGGAATATTATCCGAACTGTCGCCCATCAGTCCCTTGACGTCAATAAACTCCTCCGGCGTCACCCCGTAAGTCTCTTTGACGGCGGCCGGCGTAAAGTCCAGAATTTTGGTCTTTCCGCGGCTGGTTTTCGGAAGGCGTATCAAAATGTGGCTATCTGCGAGCTGCAAAAGATCCCGGTCTCCCGAAACCACCGTTACCTCGAGGCCCTCCTTCTGGTAGCGCTTTGCAAGAGTACCGATTACATCGTCCGCCTCGTAGCCCTCGAGCGATACGGTCTTGATGTTCATGGCCGCCAGCAATTCCTTTAAGAGCGGCACCTGCTCTCGCAGTTCGTCCGGCATGGACTTTCTGGTTCCCTTGTATTCCGCGTAGCGCTCGTGGCGAAAAGTCGGCGCAGGCAGGTCAAAGGCAACCGCGAGATAGTCCGCCCTCTCTTCCTCGAGCAGCTTCAGTAAAATATTCAAAAAGCCGTAGACCGCATTGGTGTGCAGTCCCGCCGAATTCGTGAGCTCCGGCACGCCGTAAAAAGCGCGGTTTAAAATGCTGTGTCCGTCAATCAGTACTACTTTTTTTCTTGTTTCCAAGTCGCTTTCCTCTTCTCTCAAGCCACACTCCAGTAAAGAATGCGGAACATCAAAAGTCCCGCAACCGCAACCCCGGCGCCGGTCAGCGCATCCATCACATAGCGTAACTTTCTCCGCAGTCGGGCACGCCGCAGTCGCAAAAACGCATGGCGCAGTTCCCGCTCCATCGCGCGTTTGCCGTCAAAATCATCGCTGTCCGTGTCCAGTACACGTAGCCCCTCCAACAAAAAGAAGTTGGTCTCCAGTTCCCGGCGGCATGCACTGCAACAGCGAATGTGCTCTAAGAACTCTGCCGTCTCATCCTCTGTGAGTTCGCGCTGTATAAAATGTGACATCTTACGTTCCGCTTCTCTGCAGTCCATTCCGCCTCCTCTCTTTCGGCCCATTTTAGCACAATCCGCCGAAAAAGGGCAGGAATCCGTTCACCAAGCGCCCCGAAATACTGTCTCAATATCACAGGAAAGCGCCGCTCGGCGATTTGTCCGTTTGCTATTTCTATTTTTCCTTTTTTATGTTTATCCGGACCTTACAACTCCGCGTGTGGACCGGTAGCCTCGGCACGTCGGCTTTCCGCTTCACTCAACTGTTTTCTCCAAAACAAAAGCACGGCTTGCTGCCTCCGTGAAAAGAGCCGCCTGCTTCTTCTCTCGGAAAGACAACAAACCGCGCTTCTGTTTGTCGCAATACGCTTTTTCCTGCCGGTATAAAATTTGAAACCGCTCAGACCGCCGCCAAAAAGCGAAGGAAAGCCTCTCTGCCCGCATGGTCCCTTTTAAAGACGCCTGCATCCTCAAGCACTTCGGCAAAGACAAGTCCGGTCTCCTTCTGCACGATTTCCAAGGCATTTTCCGCTGTGATTTCATACTTCCCGCGGAAGCCTTCCGCCCAGTCGGCGTGCTTTTCGGTCAGTTCGTTCGTTCGGAGGTCCGCGCCGCTGACCAGTGCATCCGCAACGGCCGAGAGTTCGGTCTTAAGCCGAGCCGGTAGCACCGCAAGCCCCATGACCTCGATGAGGCCGATGTTCTCTTTTTTGATGTGATGCAATTTGGCGTGCGGGTGGTAGAGCCCCAGCGGATGCTCTTTCGTGGTCAAATTGTTCCGGAGCACCAGATCCAACTCATACTTCCCGTCCCGCATTCTCGCAATCGGCGTGACGGTATTGTGCGGCACGCCCTCGGTCTCGGCGAAAATAACAGCGTCCGCATCCGTATAAGCACGCCATGCGTTCAGGATGCGATCTGCGAGCGCAATGAGACGTCCGCGTTCCTTTGACGCGATGCGCACCACAGACATCGGCCAGTTCACAATGCCCGCACTCACATCTTCAAAGCCCGGGAACGTGAATTCCGTCTCAATCGGCGCCCGCTCCATGGCGAAGCTGTAGTGACCGCCCTGGAAGTGATCGTGCGCGAGAATGGAGCCTCCCACAATCGGCAGATCCGCATTCGATCCCACAAAGTAATGCGGGAACTGATGCACAAAGTCGAGTAACTTCGCAAAAGTATCGCGCTCTATCTTCATCGGCGTGTGCTCGCGGTTAAAGCAGATGCAGTGTTCGTTGTAATAGACATAGGGCGAATACTGCAAAAACCACGGCTTTTCGTTGATTGTAATCGGCACAATGCGGAGATTCTGCCGCGCGGGATGGTTTACACGTCCCGCATAGCCCTCATTCTCCGCGCAAAGAAGACAGCGCGGATAGTTCGAGGCCGGAAGATTTCTTGCCGCCGCTATGTCCTTCGGATCCTTTTCGGGCTTGGAGAGATTAATGCTGATATCCATCTCCCCGTATGCCGTGTCCACCTTCCATCGAAGATCCTTTGCACAGCGTTCGCGGCGAATGTAGTTCACGTTCTGACTGAACGCATAATACCAATCCGTTGCCGCCTTCGGACTCTCCGCATACAGCGTTTCGAAGCGCGAAATGACCTCGGCCGGACGCGGTGTCAAGCGCCCCATAAGTTCCGTGTCAAAGAGATCCCGGTAGGTCACCGTGTTCTCGGGAATAAGCCCCTTTTCGTAAGCATAATCACAGAGAATGTCCAGAGTCTCCGCAAGCCCGGCGTTCTCATTCAGTTCAAGATCCGGCAGCGCATCCGCCTTCAATACATCGAGAAGGGTATTGAGCGCCCAAGTGCGCTCACAGTTCGCAATTAAACCGGTGTTTACCGCATAATTTACCAAATGTAATACTGCATTCATGTTCTCTTCTCCCGCTCCCTTCGGAGGTAAATCTTCTATAATTTTACGCCCGAATCCTCTCTCTTTCAAGCGAGCCGGGGCACTTCTTCCCGCCCGCGGAAGCAGGCTCGGAAACATCGGAATGATATTTCGACGCAAAATATCGCATGAAAAAAGGACGGGGCGATGAAACACCCCATCCTCATTTTGACGCTGTCTATTTACTTGGTCACCATGTCATACTTGAATACCACGACAGAGCCGTACTCCGCAGGCAACGAGAGCGAGAAATATATCTCCCCGTTCTTCACATAGCTAAAACTCTCCGGCCACTTGAGCTTGCCGTCATCGCCCTTTTTGAGCGGGAAATCGGAAGCTTCGAGCTTCTCTGCGATGCTCTTCTGCAATGCATCCTTGCCGTTTGCCTGAATCCATGCCTTGTATGTATTGACCTCGCTTTCTCCCGCATTCGCAAGCTCAAACGCATCGCTGAGCGCATAGTTTGCCATGCTGTCCGCATCCACCGCATCTCGAAGGCCAAGATCTTTCAGGCTTCTCACCGCAACGGTATTGCTGTAGAAGAGCTGCACCGGTGCCGCGTCCCCGCTTCTCTGCATTTCGCCGCGGTACACAACCACAACGCGGTCCGCATCCGCCGAAATAACCTCCGCTGTCACCGTGAGCTTATCCTTTGTCGCGTCGGTGAGGAGCGCCTCAATCGGCGAGAGCGCATTCTCCTTTAAGTGCGCGTTCAGCTTTTCCTGCTGCGCGCTGTCCGTGAGGCCGCTGACCACCGGATAGCCGATCGAAATATTGTCCTTCTGATAGTTTTCCGTTTTGGCCGAAATCAGCGCACGCTTCTCTGCCGCCTGACTGCCCGCCGCCGCGGTACTGCTCTCTGCGCTGCCGGAGCTTGCCGCCACACTCGCCGCCGTCTCTGCAGCGCGGTTCTCCGCCGAAGTCTCAACAACCTTGGAGGACGACTTCTTTCCGCAGCCCGTTGCCAAAAGTGCAGCCATAACCGCAGCCACACACACCATTCCGATTTTTCTCTTTTGCATTGTCCACCTCCGCTGTGCGTTTCCGTGTTCCCCGTAAGTATAGGCGGGAAGTTCTGCGCCGTCAACCGAGGCGCATCCCCTCCCGCGTGTTGCGCCGATTACCGCGCGTGCAAAATAAAAACCGGCTGTTCTCCCCCTCTTGGGACAACAACCGGTATTCTGCCTGCCGACAGTGGGACTTGAACCCACACGCCCTTGCGAGCAACAGATTTTGAGTCTGCATCGTCTGCCATTCCGACATGTCGGCTTACCGGCAGAGTATAGCATTTCAGCGGCGGCAATTCAAGCGATTTTCGGGATTTATCAAATCTTTGACCCGTAGCATTCTCTTTTATGGATTCCTATCATAATAGACTCACTTCCCCGCTGCGACCCGTGCCGGGTACCAGTTTTGAAACCAAGCCGTAAAGAGTCCCATGAGAATCGGTATCGCCTGCACCGCGATGCTGAGCACCAAAGCCGGTACCTTCCCGCTCAGAAAATAGCTGACAATCGCGATCACGATATAGACCACTCCCCAGGCAGCCGCAAGAATGTAATTGGTTCGCATAAAGATGGGATTTTGAAGCGCATCCTTTCCGTAGCGGTACTTTACATAGGCTGCACAGAGCGGCTCTTTTGTGAAACAGGAACCGAGCCACAAACACCCGAAAGCCAAATAACCGGCGCACACAGCTTGAAGGCCGTTTCCTGTGACAGCGGCATAAATGGCAAGTCCCGCCACCAGCGCAAACGAGAGTCTGTCGTAGCGGCATAATTCATAGCGCTCCGTGATGAGCGGCAACGCGGCACAAATGCCGAGCGTAATCAGTGCCCCTACTTTCGGCTCTACGGAAACAGCGACCCAGAGCGCAATCCAGGCGAGCAGCATGTTCTGCATGCGTGGGGGCTTTTTCTCTGTAACAAGCTTTAGGACGGGCTTGCGATCCTCTGCCTGCTCCTCCGTGCCGAAATAGCGGTCCCAGTTCATCATGAGTGAAAAATCGCCGCTCACGGTGTACAGGTGTTTGGCGAGCGCCTCATCGCCCCGCATCTCTCCTCTCGAAAGTGACAGCCAGACCGAAAAGGGTGTGTCGATGCGGGTGGTGGCACGGAGACTTTCGTCCGTCAGTACCTCTGCGCCGTCCTTTCCGAGTTTAATCCGATAGGTTTTTCCGAGATCCGTATAACAAATTTCGAGCACCCGCTCCCGTCCGTCAAAACGATCTCTGTTGTAGAGTGCCGCCATCTGCCGCGTAAAGATGAGGCTCTCCTCTTCCTTTTCACCGTTATCTTTCGAAATTCCCCAGCTCGCATCCGCCATTTTTTCAAAGACCTCTCGCGGATACAAGAGTGCCTTGAGCTTCATCTCGGTCTCCGCCTGTATGCGTCCGCCCGCGTATTCTCTTCCTGCCTGTCGCACCGCAGCGAGATAGGCATCGGTTCTCGCGGAGAGTTCTTTTACGCGGAACAATTCGCCCTGCCCACAGAAGATACTTGTGTACTTCCCCTGTCCCAGCACATGGTCAAACATCCGCGTCACACTGTCGTAATTCCCCTCTGCCGAATAGAAGCCGCAAGTCGAAATGAGAACATGCTTAACCATACTTCTGTCATAGCGAGAGGGATGCCCGCCGCTCCCGTTCCCGTCTCTGCTCTCGCACATAAACGGCAGACTCATGGGAAGCTGGCGGTCAATCAGATTTTTGAGCAGCCCCGGCACACTGTAGTAATAGAGCGGAAAGCTCCAGATGACCAGATTTGCGGAGAGCAGCCCCTCCATCACGGTCTGCATATCGTCCTTCATGCAACAGCTACCGGGCGTCTGCTTCCAGCAGGCAAAGCAGCCCTTGCAGGGCGCAATCCGAAGAGCGTTCAGATGCAGCTCTTCGACCTCGACCGCTCTCTCCCGTTCGCTCTCATGGTCGCGTATGCCATCGAGAAAGCTGTGTGCGAGACGGAGCGAGTTACTCTTAGCCCCCTTGGGACTTCCGTTAATCAGCAGAATCTTCATGCTTGAAACCCTCCAATTCGCGTATGCACTCCTCACACCAGGCACGCACCATCTCCTCGTACATGACGCCGAAGCGAATCGTAAACTTCCAGAACAGCGCTTTTTCGTGCAGATTCAGCATATCACGATATTGGTCGCTGACCGCCTCCGCTTCGCCGCTCTCTTTTGTAAATAGGCATTCCTGTTCCGGCAGGGACTTAAAATAAGCGATGTTCTCATCCAAATCGCATTCGCCGCGAAAAAAGGTCTTCATGAGCATGGCATTGCGGACCAGACTCCTGTTCGTATCCTCCCGAAGCCAACGAAGCAGCTCTTCTCGTCCCGCTGCGGTAATCGATAAGACATTCTTATCCGGTTTCCCGGCCTGCTCCACATGCACCGCCGCAATCCACCCGTTCTTTTCGAGGCCTTGCAATTCCCGGTAAATCTGACTCGTCTGCGCAACCCAGAAGTGGCTCAGAGAATCCCGGAATACGGTCATAATTTGATAGCCCGTCATATCTCCGTAGCTCAACAATCCCAGAATTCCGTGCTTTAACATCGCTTTTTCCCCTCTTGAATAGTTCCACTTGTTGAATATCTCGCCCACAGTATAGTTCCACTTGTAGAATATGTCAAGAGACAAAAATTGCGCCGACCGTCCGGTGCATCCCGGGAAATCGGCGCAAGAAGCTTTATTCTCAACCCTTGTGAATCAGCAGCAACCCCAGTCCGCAGACAAGAATGCCGGCGAGCTGTTTGATGCTGATGTGCTCCCGGTAGACCAGAAAGCCGA
>CAJPKN010000023.1 GCA_905370385.1 Stomatobaculum longum | reverse complement strand
GACTACTCATGCAAGGAGGGCGAGAGTTTATGAAGAACGAAATCAACGCTGTTTTGGAGAATATGACGGCTGCCACCCCGGAGCCGGAGGACTACACTGGCGAGGACGGTTTACTCTACTGCGGCAAGTGCCGCAAGCCGAAAGAAGCCTATTTTGCGCCGGACAAGGCCGCTATCTTTGGGCGCGACCGCCACCCGGCAGAGTGCGACTGCCAGAGAGCCGCCCGCGAGGAACGGGAGACCGCCGAGAAGCGGCGCAGGCACCTTGACACCGTAGAGGAACTGAAACGCCGGGGCTTTACCGACCCCACCATGCGGGACTGGACTTTTGAGAACGACAACGGCAGGAACCCGCAGACAGGGATTGCCCGCCGGTATGTGGAACACTGGGAGGATATGCGAACCGACAATATCGGCTGCCTGTTCTGGGGCGGCGTGGGAACCGGGAAAAGCTACCTTGCGGGCTGTATCGCAAACGCCCTTATGGAGAAAGAAATCCCCGTCCACATGACGAATTTTGCCCTTATCCTCAACGACCTTGCCGCCAGCTTTGAGAACCGCAACGAGTACATTTCCCGCCTTTGCCGCTATCCGCTGCTTATCATTGACGACTTCGGCATGGAGCGCGGCACCGAGTACGGGCTGGAACAGGTTTTCAATGTGATTGACAGCCGTTACCGCAGCGGCAAGCCGCTGATCGTCACGACCAACCTCACGCTGGACGACCTGCACAACCCGGAGGACACCGCCCATTCCCGGATTTATGACCGCCTGCTTTCCATGTGCGTCCCGGTACGCTTTACCGGCGACAACTTCCGGCAGGAAGCCGCGCAGCGGAAAATGGAGAGCATGAAGAAACTGATTACCGACTGAAAGGAGTATTGCCTATGACAGATAACAAGCAGCACGACACCCGCACCGCCCGCCGCCCCGACTGCGTGACGGAAATCCGCATGGGCAATTCCGTCCTTGTCGTGTCCGGCTATTTCAAGAAAGACACTACCACCACCGCCGCCGACAAAATGGCGCGGGTACTGGAAGCGGAAGCCGCTGCTACACAAAAACCGGCAATTTGACAAACCATAAAGAAGCAGATTTGACACTTTTGCCGCTATACAGCCCCCGCTATTCCGTGGTACAATAAAGCTACGGAATAGTGGGGCTGGCTGTCGGAAACGGAGGATTTTATGTTAAGACAAGCCACCCAAAACCTCATTACCGCCCTTTATCCGAGATTGTCCCATGAGGACGAATTGCAAGGTGAGAGTAATTCCATATCGAACCAAAAAAGGATACTCGAAGCCTTTGCAAAACAGAATGGCTTTACCAACCTGCGCTGGTACACCGACGACGGCTTTTCCGGCGCGAACTTCCAGCGCCCCGGTTTTCAAGCCATGCTTGCAGACATTGAAGCTGGGAAAGTGGGTACGGTCATCGTCAAGGACATGAGCCGGTTAGGGCGAAACTACTTGCAGGTAGGGTTTTACACGGAAATGCTGTTCCCTCAAAAGGGAGTGCGTTTTATCGCTGTCAACGACAATGTGGACAGCGCAAACGGCGGCATGGACAACGATTTTACCCCTCTGCGAAATCTGTTCAACGAATGGCTGGTGAGAGATACGAGCAAGAAAATCAAAGCAGTAAAACGAGCAAAAGGCATGAGCGGCAAGCCCGTTACCAGCAAGCCGGTCTATGGCTATCTCATGGACGAGGACGAGAACTATCTCGTTGACGAGGAAACCGCGCCGGTTGTCCAGCAGATATACCAGCTTTGCCTTGCCGGGAATGGCCCGACCAAGATTGCCCGTATGCTGTCGGAGCAGCAAATCCCCACGCCGGGAACGCTGGAATACCGCAGGACGGGCAGCACCCGCCGCTACCACCCCGGCTATGAGTGCAAATGGGCGACGAACACCGTTGTTCATATCCTCGAAAACCGGGAGTACACCGGCTGTCTGGTAAACTTCAAGACGGAGAAGCCCTCTTACAAGGTCAAGCACAGTGTAGAAAACCCCGTGGAGAAGCAGGCCATTTTTGAGAACCACCATGAACCTATCATAGACCGGGAAACATGGGAGCGCGTGCAGGAATTACGCAAGCAGCGCAAACGCCCGAACCGCTATGATGAAGTGGGGCTGTTCTCCGGTATGCTGTTCTGCGCCGACTGCGGCCATGTGATGTACCAGCAGCGGTATCAGAACAAGAACCGCAAGCAGGACTGTTACATCTGCGGCAGCTACAAGAAGCGCACCCGCGACTGTACGGCGCACTTTATCCGCACCGACCTGTTGACCGCCGGTGTCCTCTCCAATCTCCGGCAAGTGACCGAATACGCCGCCAAGCATGAGAGCCGCTTTGTGAAGCTGCTTATCCAGCAGAACGAGATCGGCGGCAAGAGAAAGACCGCCGCAGCCACGAAGCAGCTTGAACAGGCACAGGAGCGCATTTCCGAAGTGAGCCGCATTATCAAGCGGCTGTATGAGGACAATGTGAACGGCAAAATCAGCGACGAGCGTTTCATGGAACTGTCGGCAGACTATGAGCAGGAACAGCGGGAACTGAAAGACCGCGCCGCCGCTTTGCAGGAGGAACTGGACAAGTCGCAGGCCGCCACCGTCAACGCGGAAAAGTTTATGGGTATCGTCCGAAAGCACCTTGCCTTTGAGGAACTTACCCCCACCCTCTTGCGGGAAATGATTGAGAAAATCGTCGTGCATGAGTGCAGTTATGACGAGAACGGCACCCGCAGGCAGGATATTGAGATTTATTACAGCTTTGTCGGCAAGATTGACTTGCCCGAAGCCTAACGCCCGACCTATCCGACACAATGGCCAAGTGCCGGATAGGAACGGCAAAATTTTTTACACTTCTATTACTTCTTTATCGCACATAAGCAAAGATTGCGGGACTTAAGCTCCTCATGCGGGCACAGACCGGCAGAGACTTTGAAATTACGGCGCAACAGGCGGCGGGCGTCGCCGTGTTTCGCTTTGAGGCCACGGCGTACAGCGCAAAAAAGAGAAGGATAGGATAAAGCAGGAGGAGAAAGACAGAATGACCGAGATCAAGAAGATCGATTTGACCTGCCCGAGTTGCGGGGCGGATATGAGCATTTCGGAAGACCAGAAGATGGCGGTTTGCCCCTATTGCCGAAAAAAGATCTACTTCTCGATGGAGAACGGAAAGCTGACTGCGAAGGAAGCCGAGGAGCGCTCCTACGGCGAGACCAGAGGAAAACTCCGCGCGGAAGCGGAGGCCGAGGCAGCCGCGGAGAGACGGAAGAGCTTCCGGAAGTGGAAGCATCGTCTGATCGGAATCGGCATATTTGTCGGCTTGGTTCTGGCAGCCGGTCTGTACGGCGAGGCAAAGAAGCAGCGCGTGGACCCCTTCCCCTATGTCACGGTCGAATTTTCCGGCGTGAGCGGCGAGGGTAAGGCGGAATTAAAGCGCGGCAACTACCCGGCTTCCGTGAACGAATATTATCTCGGCTATCAGGTAGAGCCGAGAGAGCGCCTCTCAAACGGCGATACGGTGACCGTGCAGGCAACGAGCGATTGTTACCGGCTCACGAAGAGCGTGGAGAAGTACACCGTCACCGGGCTTGATAGCTATTTGAGCGATCTCGATTCTCTGGACAGCACAAAGCTCGAGATGCTCCACAGCACGAGCCTTGCGGCCATTCGAAAGACTTATTTTCCGAACAGCATATCGGGCATCAAGCGGAGCGAGGAGATTTCGGCGAAGCCGGTGAAATTGGTGCTGCTCTCAAAGGGAAATAAGAATGTGTTGAGCGACATCTTTGAAATGACTTACCGCGGCCCGGATGGCAAGGAGAAGACCGTGTACCAGTGCACGCGCTATCGGAATGTGCTGTTTCGGAGCGGCAATAACACGAGCTTCGACTACAGCACCTATATGGCGACGGGGCACTCCGTATACCTCGGCAGCACCACGAACGACGACACGGCGAGCGGCTACGACACGCTCGAAGAGGCCGTGGCGGATTCCAGGAAGACCTCCGAGAGCGATATGACCGTTACGGAACGGGATGAATGAAACATCGGAAGCTTTGAACGAAGACATAGAAAGCCCCCGGGCTTGCCGCTGAAAGCAGGCAGCCCGGGGGCTATTTTTTACGCGAGCTTTAAGTCTCCGTCCTTCACGAGACCCATGCGGCGCACTGCCATGTGAATCAGCGGGCAGAGGATCGCGGGGAGTATCACGGAGATTAAGAGGAGGGCGGTCCAGTCACCGCCGCCGATGGGGCCGCGCTGTCCCGCAGCGACATCCTTGACCCAGCCGGTGTAGACGCCGAGCGGTCCCACGAGGCCGCAGGTGCCCATGCCGGAGGCAACCGCCGCGCCGTTCTGCTGGAGGTGAAACACACAGGTCGCAATGGGGCCGGTGATCATAGAGGTCACGCAGGGCGCAATCCAGACCTTCGGGTTTCTCACGATATTGCCCATCTGGAGCATCGAGGTTCCTATGCCCTGGGAGACAAGGCCGCCGAAGCCGTTCTCGGGATAGGAAATCACGGCGAAACCGACCATCTGTGCGCAGCAGCCGGCGAGGGCCGCGCCGCCCGCAAGGCCGGTTAAGCCGAGCGCCGCGCAGATGGCTGCGGAGCTGATCGGCAGAGTCAGCGCGATGCCGACCACGAGCGATACCAGAATGCCCATCAGGAAGGGCTGAAGTTCCGTTGCCCACATCACGAGGTCACCGACTTTCATGGCTGCCTTGCCGAGCGTCGGCGCGAGCAGCGCGGAGAAGAGGAGACCCACCGCAATCGTGACGAGCGGGGTCAGCAGAATATCGACCTTGGTCTCCTTGGAAACCGCCTTGCCGCATTCCGCCGCGAGCACCGCGACAAAGAGCACGGCGAGCGGGCCGCCTGCGCCGCCGAGCGCATTCGAGGCAAAGCCCACGGTAATCAGCGAAAAGAGCACGAGGGGCGGGCAGTGGAGCGCCCAGCCGATGGCGGTTGCCATGGCGGGACCGGACATTGCGGAGGCAAGGCCGCCGACGGTGTATTCGGTACCTGCGATCGTTGCGACCGGTGAGGTCAGGAAGGACAGGTGAAACTGTGCACCCACGGTGTTGATGATGGTGCCGATCAAGAGGGAGCAGAAAAGTCCCTGCGCCATTGCGGCGAGCGCGTCGATGCCGTAGCGTTTGGCGGAGATCTCGATGTCCTTGCGTTTCAGAAATGCTGTCAGTTCTTTCATACATCCTCCTAAGCACAAAGTAGTGTCAAGACATATGTATAGTACAGGAAGAAAGAACTGTCAAGTTTTGCAAGCTGTTTTTCGAAAAAGCTTCAATCCGAGAGCAGGATACCGGCAGCACGGAGCCGCTTTGCGACACGTTCGTAAGCTGCCTCGTCGGGGCAAAGGAGGGTGTGAAGATGAATGCCGCTGGTCAGAAAAGAGAGCGGCAGCGCCTCGCTCGCGCCGCAGCGCGCAAGAAATTCGTTCACTTCGTGGCGGGTGGAGAGTTGCAGTTGGCCGCGGAGTTCGCCGTAGAGGGGATGCTCGACCACCACATCCGCAACCGTGCAGCCCTCATCGACCGCAATGTAGAGTTCTTCCCGCATGGCCGCCGCATTGTGGCGGCAGGCAATGGTCTTCTCAAGGAAGGGCACTTTCAGCGGCGTTGCGAGCAGATAGCCGCGGGAGGTCGCAATGATGTCGTTTCCCGCAGCGCGGAGCAGGGCGATATCGCCCACGATACTCTGACGGCTCAGGTGGTATCTTTCGGCGAGTGCCGTAGCACTCACCGGTTTTTGGCTTTTGGAGAGCTGCGTGAGAATGTCGGCTCTTCGCGCGTCGTTTTGCATGGCTTACCTCCCGAAATTCTTTTTTCTCAGTATAACAGCAAGCGCTTCGAGAGAAAACGTGCATTTTTTTGCAATTTGTTTATTATCTTGCAATCTAAGGGCGGGAAGGGATAAAATGAGACAAAAGGAGGGCGGAGCATGAAACGGAGAGCAGTGGCCGTGTTGACGCTCGTGGCGGTGCTTCTGACGGCTTGCGGCGGTCAGGAGGCGGCAAAGGGGCTAAAGACCTTTACCGAGCCGGGGACGCTGAACGGCGAGGCGGTCTCCACCAAGAAGGGGGAGAGCGCGGTTCTGGTTAAGGACGGCGGTGCGGTGTTTGTGAACAACGCGGAAATCTCGCGGCGCTATTCCGGCAAGGCCGGCAAGGTAGAGACCGCGGGTGTTTTTGTGTTGTCCGGGAAAGCGGTGGTCAACAACTCGAACCTGCGAACGGAGGCCACGGGGACAAGCGGGATTTTGGTGGCGGATGAGGGCGAACTCGAATTCGCGGACAGTGCGCTCGCAACCGCAGGCGAAAAATCCCCCGGCCTTTCGGCGCGGGGGAAGGGCGGTATTTATGCCTGGGATAATATTGTGGGCACGACCGGGAGCGAATCGCCGGCCCTTTTGATGGAAACGGGCGAGGGGAGCATGATCCTGGACGGCGGTACGTTTACGGCGACCGGTGAGCAGTCGCCTGCCGTACGCACGGCGGGAAAGGCATGGATCCACGGGGCCACCTTAACAGCCGGAAATGCGGAGGCGCTTTCTTTGACGGACGGCGCCGCACTTTCGCTCTACGACTGTAATCTCGCGGGGAATATGCCGGCACCGGGCGGAAATCAAAAGAATGCCGCAATTCTCCTTCGGCGCGCGCAGGAGACGGACGGGACCGCCGGGGCAATACAGCTTCTGCTTTCCGGCGGCACGGTTCGGGCGCAGCAGGGGCATATGTTTTATGCGGACGGCGCGGAGGCTACGGTGGTGGTGAAGGGCACCACACTTGCGTTGGATGCGACACAGAACGATCTGTTTCGCGCCTCGAACGGCGCTAAGAGCAGTTTGGTTGCCTACGGAGAGATTATGGAGGGGCGCATCGGGACCGATGAGGATGCGAGTATCAAGCTGTATCTCCGCGACATTTCGAAGTTCACCGGAGACATTGTCGCGGAAGCGGGACCGGGAAATGCGGAGGCACCGGGAACCACACTCTGTATCGACGGCACCTCCATCTGGGTCGTGACCGGGGATTCCAAGCTTCGCGCCCTCTACGCGGAGGGCCTGGTCAAGGACAGCGAGGGGCTCGATGTGACCATTCAAGGAGAGGACGGCACGGTGTTCCAAAAGGGAAATTCGCGCTACACGGTCACGGTGACGGGCGAGTACCGGACCAGCGCGGATTTCAGCGGCATTCCGACCGCGGACGAATTTTCCGCGCACGCGGCAGAGCGACCCGAGAAACTGCGCTGAGACACTCAGAAGAAGAGGAAGTCCCAGAAATTCGCGAGCCTGTCCTCGAGAACCTGGTAGGGGGTTCGCGCGGCGAGATATTCTCTCTGCTCGCGGGCCATCACGAGATCGTCGGTGATGATGTAGTCGACGGCGCTGTCAAAGAAGCGACGAAAGCCTTCGGCATCGTTGACGGTCCAGACGCCGATTTGCTTGCCCGCCGCGTGAATTTCCGCAATGCGGGCATTGCTCACACTCTCTTCCTCGAGAAGCAGGATGTCGCAGTTCAGCTTCGGCAGATTGCCGACCCCGGCAAAGAGGAGCACGCCGGTTTCAAACTCCGGATAGTGGGTTTCCGTGTAGTTGATGACACGGTAGGAGAGGGAGATGATCACGACCTCCGAGACCATATCTTTTTCGCGGACGATGCGCACGACATCGTCCGCTGTTTTTTTGTCCGCGGTCATGCCCTTCAATTCAATGAAGAGCTTTTCCTTGCCGCGACAGGCGTCCAGCATTTCGCCGAGTGTCGGTACGGAGTAGGTAGTCGCCGGGAAATTAGGGTCGATTAGCACGAGTCCCTTGATCTCGAGAAGATTCATGGAAGGCGGCGTTCGCTTTACCCCGGCGAGCCGTTTAAAGCTGTCATCGTGGTTGATGATGTAGTAGCCGTCCAGCGTCCGCTGGACATCGGTCTCGGCGGCATAAGCGCCCGCGGCCTCGGAAGCGGCAATGCCCGCGAGCGAGTTCTCGGGAGCCAGGTAACCGCCCGCGCGGTGGGCAACCAGTTTTGCCTTCTGTTCGCGCACAAATAGCGGCGCGTAGAGGAAGGCAATCACAAAGGAAAAGAAGGCAATCAAAAAGACAGAGAAGCCCATGACGTTGCGGAGAAGCTTGCGGCGCGGACTTTTCGGTAGGGCGGCGGGCTGCAAGCTTTCTTCGCGGCTCAAGCCGAGAAAGAGCTTTGTAAAGCGGAGCATAAAATAACTGTTGCAGAGCAGCCCTGTCATGGCGCGCACATAATTTCCGAGGAGCACGGCGAAGGCCGCGGCAAAGCGATACAGGAGAAAGGAGCGGCTCTCCGCAGTCTGCAGGAGCTCTAGGCCGTTGCCTGCCTCGGCCGCGCGGTCTAAGAGCGAGGACTCCTTCGATACAAGAAAGAGCATGGGAATAAACTGAAAGAAAAGCGCAACCAGCAGGCGCACCGCCGTGAGGAAGAGGAATAAGAGCACAAGCTCTTTCAAAATCCGAAGGCGATTCTTTCGGACCAGCTCGGAAGAACGGCGGTAAGCCGCGCGCGGCGTGCAGTTTTCAAGCAGTACGGCATGTAAAAAGAAGGCCAGGCGATAGCCGAGCCAGAGAAGAAAGAGCATGAGGAGGGAATAGAGCAAGAAATAGTGCGGGTTGCTCTCAATGACCTCCGAGATAAACTTCGGAATATAAAAGTTCCGGGTCAGATGGATGCGGAAGCCCACTCCGGAAATGGGTACCAGAACCGCAAGGTAAAAGAGAAAGAGGAAGCCGTGCGGGGTGGCCAGTTTTCGGAGCGAACGGAGACCGTCGGCAAGCGCGGCGCGAAAGCGCGGGCACTCGCCTTTTAGGAGTGCGTTGCAGAGATAAAGCGGCGCAAGCAGCTCAAAGAGCAGGTAGAGAAAAATGAGCAGCGCGAGCAGGGCGAGCAGCGCCGGGAAGCGCCAGGAGGCGAGAAAGCGGAGATAGTTTGCGCTGGTCACGGCCCCGCTCTTTGCCGTGAGCGCGCGGACAAAGCGCCACACGAGGCGGCTCAGCGGAAACAGGCAGAGCGAGGCGAGCAGCTGAAACATCCAGAACTCCGGAAAGACGGAGAGCGCAAAGCGAAGAAACGAATACGGATTTGTCTTGGTATTTTCGGAAGGCATGAGAACTCCTTACATTCGGTTGCGGAAATCGAAAACGAACAGGCTACAGTATAACACAAGATGGTGAGACGATTGTTTCTATGTGGTTATCGATAACAAACATACTATATTTTGGGAAAGTGTGATAAAGTAGAGTCGTATCGTAGAATATCCTCTCCGCAGGGGCGGAGAGCGCATGAACCGCAAGGGGAAAGAGAGAACGTCATGGGAAAGGATAAGAGAAGAGTTGTACTGGTTGGCTGCGGCATGGTCGGTATGAGCTATGCCTATGCAATGCTGAATCAGCAGACCTGCGATGAGCTTGTCTTGATTGACTATGTGAAGGAAAAAGCCGAGGGAGAGGCCATGGACTTGAATCACGGTCTTGCCTTCTCCGGTTCCCATATGAAGATTTGGAGCGGCACCTACGCCGACTGCAAGGAGGCGGATATCGTGACCATCTGCGCGGGTGTCGCGCAGAAGCCGGGCGAGAGCCGCATGGATCTGCTCGCGCGGAACACGGCCATCTTTAAGTCGATTGTGGAGCCGGTCACGGACTCCGGCTTTAACGGCATCTTCCTGATTGCGACCAACCCGGTCGATGTCATGACCAAGGTGACCTGCGATCTCTCGGGCTTTAACCCGAAGCGCGTCATCGGCAGCGGCACCTCGCTCGACACCGCGCGACTCCGCTACCTGGTCGGCAGCTACTTCAAGGTAGACCCGCGCAGCATTCACGGCTATGTGATGGGTGAGCACGGCGACTCCGAGTTTGTGCCGTGGAGTCAGGTCTGCATTGCGACCAAGCCGGTGCTCGACGTGATTGCGGAGTCGAACGGTGTCTACAAGAAGGAAGAGCTCGAAAAGATTGAGGTCGATGTGCGCACGGCGGCGGATAAGATCATCGCGGCGAAGAAGGCGACCTACTACGGTATCGGCATTGCGCTGACCCGCTTAACGAAGGCCATACTCGGCGACGAGAGCTCGGTGCAGACCGTCTCGGTTTACCTCCGCGGCGAGTACAAGCAGAACGGCGTCTTTGCGGGTGTTCCGGCTGTCATCAACGCGAGCGGCGTGCAGTCGGTTATCCGCTGCCAGATTACCGAGGAAGAGCAGGAAAAGTTCGATGCATCCTGCAAGGAGTTGAAGGATAAAATCGCCGAGGCAGAGCGCGATTTGAATCACTGAGTCAGAGAATTCGGAGGGGCCTGTCGGCGACGACGGGCTCCTTTTCTGTTACAATGGAGCGATGTAAGAGGCAGAAAGAGAGACGGCGGCGCGCAGCTACCGGAAGCTTTTTACGGCAGATGCAATCGTGTCGCTGCGGCCGTTCGATGTTTTGGCTTTGCATATTTCGGACTGAGACAGGAGGAAATAGAGGTGGAAGCGGGAAAGGTATATTTTGTCGGCGCGGGGCCGGGGGCGGAGGATCTTTTGACCCTGCGCGGTGCCGCTCTTTTGGAGGAAGCGGATGTCGTGGTCTATGCGGGTTCCTTGGTGAACCCAGCGCTCTTACGGCGCTGTAAGCCGGAGGCGGAGATTCACGACAGCGCGCGGCTTGACTTAAACGAGGTGCTGGACATTCTGATTCCGGCCGCAAAAGCCGGAAAGCGTGTGGTGCGCCTGCACACCGGGGACCCTTCCGTCTACGGCGCGCATCGGGAGCAGATGGATGCCCTAAAGGCGGCGGGCGTGCCCTTTGCGGTCTGTCCCGGCGTCTCCTCGTTCTTCGGTGCGGCGGCTTCGCTCGGGGCAGAGTACACCCTGCCCGGCGTTTCGCAAACGGTCATCCTGACCCGTGCTGCGGGGCGCACGCCGGTGCCGGAAAAGGAAAGACTCTCGGCACTCGCGGCACACGGTGCGAGCATGGTACTTTTTCTCTCGGCGGGGCGTGCGGCGGAGGCTGTTTCGGAATTACTGGCGGGCGGCTACTATACGAGAGAGACCCCGGCCGCTGTTGTATACAAGGCGACCTGGCCGGACGAGCGCATTCTTCGCACCACGCTCGGAGAACTGGCAAAAGAGGCAGAGGCCGCCGGCATAACCAAGACCGCGCTGCTCTTAATCGGGGATTTTCTCGGCGCAGCGTATGAGAACTCAAAGCTCTACGATCCGAGCTTTACGACTGAATTCAGAGAGGGGAAACAAGCATGAAACCATATACGATTGCGGTGGTCGGAATCGGCCCCGGGGACCGGGAGTCCATGACCTTAAAGGCGCTTCACACGATTGAAGCGGCCGATACCATTGTTGGCTACAGCACCTACTTAAAGCTGATTGAAGATTTATTGGAAGGAAAAGAGGTCGTGCAGAGCGGCATGACCGAGGAGATACAGCGCTGCGAAGAGGCGATTGCCCTTGCGCTTCAGGGGAAACAGGTGGCCGTGGTCTCCTCGGGCGATGCCGGGGTTTACGGCATGGCAAGCCTCATCCTAGAGCTCGCGGCGGCACATAAGGAGCTTACGGTTGAAGTGGTGCCCGGCGTCACGGCGGCGCTCTCCGGCGCAGCCCTGCTCGGCAGCCCGCTGAGCCTCGACTTTGCCTGCATCAGCCTCTCGGACCTTCTGGTACCCTGGGAGCAGATAGAGCGGCGCTTAAAGAGCCTCGCGGCCTCGGGCATGGCAGTGGTCATCTACAATCCGGGCAGCCGTAGCCGTAAGGACTGCCTCCCGCGGGCGGCAGAGATTTTCCTCGAGGCGCGAAAGGCGGATACGCCCTGTGCGATTACGCGGAACATAGGCCGTAAGGGGGAGAGTAAGGAGTTGCTGACACTCGGTGAACTTCGAGAGCGCGAGGTCGATATGCGAACCACGGTCTTTATCGGCGCGGAGGACAGCGTAGAATTGAACGGCTATCTCCTGACGCCGCGCGGCTATGACAAGAAGAGGAAGGGCTAACGTGGCGTTACCGGGAAGCGAGACAGCCTTTTTTGAGGCGATCAAGCGGATTGCGCCGCCGGACCATACGGCTGCGGCGGCTGCGGCGAGCAAGTTCCTCTCGATTGCGATGCCGCTTCACGGGCTCGGTGTGCTCGAAGAGGATTTGATACGCATGGCGGGGATTCAGGGAACTGCGGCACTTCGCTTAAAGCCGCGCAAACTGTTTGTCTTCTGCGCGGACAACGGCGTGGTGAAGCAGGGCGTCACCCAGACCGGACAGGAGGTGACCGCAGCGGTCTGTGAGCACCTCGCCTACGGCGGGAGCACGGTAAACCGCATGGCCGCACTCGCGGACTGTGCGGTGGTCCCGGTCGATGTGGGCATTGCGGGAGAGCCGCGGGGGGAGGAAATCCTCAGACGGAAGGTTCGAAGCGGGACGCGGGATTTTACGGAAGAAGCCGCAATGACGCGGGTGGAATGTTTACAGGCGCTTTTCATCGGTATGGAACTCGCGGCCGAAGAAAAGCGACGGGGAACGGCCCTCCTCCTTGCTGGAGAGATGGGAATCGGCAATACGACCACCAGCGCGGCGCTCACAGGGGCTCTGCTGGAACGAAATCCCGCAGAACTCATAGGGCGCGGTGCGGGGCTCTCGGACGAGGGACTTGCGAGAAAGCGGCGCGCGGTGGAGAAAGGGCTTACGCTTCATAAGGATTTGCGCGGGGATGCGCTCGGGCTTTTATCGGCGCTCGGCGGCTTTGACCTTGCGGCGCTCGCGGGACTCATGCTCGGCGCGGCGCTCACACAAATCCCGCTGCTTCTCGACGGCATTATCACGGAGGCGGCGGCACTCGCCGCGGTTTCCCTCGCACCGGGGGTTCGCGACTATCTCTTTGCGAGCCACTGCTCGGCGGATCCGCTCGCGGGTGCCCTCCTCACGGCGCTCGACTTAAAGCCCCTCATTTCCGCGGGGCTGCACCTCGGTGAGGGCACGGGGGCGGTTGCGGCGCTCCCGCTTCTTGACATGGCGGAAGCGGTTTACAGCGGAGCGGACAGCTTCACGGAGCTCGGCATTGCGGCCTATACGGAGCAGGGAGAAAAGCCATGAATTCCGCTTACGAACACGGCGGGGCCTGCTTTCCGCAGGGCGGCGTACAGGCAGCCGGGATCACGGATTTCTCGGTGAACATCAACCCGCGCGGCATGCCGCCCGCGGTGGAGGAGGCACTGCACCGCGCGGTTGCTGCCTGCATTCACTATCCGGATCCCTTTGCGAGCGGTCTTCGCGCGGCGCTTGCGAAGCACTATGCGGTCGGCGAGACACAGGTCTTTTGCGGAAACGGCGCGGCAGATGTGATCGAGCGGCTCGCGGAGGTCTTGAAGCCGAAGCGCGCCCTGCTTCTTGCCCCGAGCTTTTCGGAGTACGAGCGAGCGCTCACGCGCCGTGGCTGTCACTGTGACTTTCATATGCTGCGCCGCGAAGAGAGCTTTCAACTCACAGCGCGCGTGCTCGATGACTTGCGGGAGGAGACCGAGCTTTTCTGGCTCTGCCTCCCGAATAACCCGACGGGACTGGTTCCCGCGGAAGAGCTCTTTCTGCAAATTCTTTCGCGCTGTGCGGAACTGAACATCACCCTGATTACCGACGAGTGTTTTTTCGGTTTCTTGAACCGGGACAATGCGCCCTCGCTCCGCAATCATCTGCGGGCCGATGTGGGCGGGGCGCGGCGCATTCTTCTCGGGGCGTTTACCAAGACCTTTGCGATGCCGGGCGTGCGCCTCGGCTACTGCGTGAGCTCGGACCCCGCGCTCAGCGCTTCGCTCTTTGCGGCCGGGCAGCCCTGGCCGGTCTCGGTGCTCGCGGAGGCGGCCGGTGAGGCAGCGCTCGCCTGTGCGGATTGGGAAAGGGAGAGCGCGGCAAAAATCGCTCTATGGCGGGCGGAACTCTCTGCGGGCTTGCGCGCTCTCGGGCTCTGGGTCTCGGAGAGCGAGTGTAATTTCCTGCTGGTCTCCGACAAGCGGCTGGACGCAGCGAAAAACGCCGCGCGGCTTCGTCACTGTGCGGCGCAGGGACTTCCGCTCCGCGACTGCGCGAACTTTCGCGGACTTTCCGCGGGCTACTTTCGAACTGCGGTGAAGACAGCTAAAGAGAACCGGCGTCTTTTATCGGCGCTCGCTGAATTTGAAAAGGAGGGCGAATGGCAAAGGCAATCATGATTCAGGGCACCTGCTCCAACGCGGGCAAGAGCCTGTTTGCGGCGGCGCTCTGCCGCGTTTTCCGGGAGGACGGTTTCCGGGTGGCCCCCTTCAAATCGCAGAACATGGCGCTGAACTCCGCGGTCACGCCGGACGGGCTCGAAATCGGAAGAGCCCAGGCGATGCAGGCAGAGGCGGCCGGAATTGCGCCGGATGTGCGCATGAACCCCATACTCTTAAAGCCGAACTCGGACACGGGCTCCCAGCTGGTGCTCTGCGGAAAACCGGTCGGGGACTACAGTGCGATCGAATATCAGAAAAAGAAGAGGGAACTGCTCTCGGAAGTGCTGAAGGCCTATCATAGCCTAGCGTCCGAGCAGGATATCATTGTAATTGAAGGCGCGGGTTCCCCGGCGGAGATTAACCTCCGTGCCGATGACATTGTGAATATGGGACTCGCCGAGGCGGTCGATGCCCCTGTCATCTTGATCGGCGATATAGACCGCGGCGGTGTGTTTGCCGCGCTCTACGGGACGGTGAAACTCCTCTCCGAGGCCGAGCAGGCGCGCATCAAAGGTCTGGTGATCAACAAGTTCCGCGGCGATATCAAAATCCTGGAGCCCGGCTTAAGGCAGATTGAGGCGCTCACCGAAAAGCCGGTGCTCGGGGTTCTTCCCTACCGCCACTTTGATTTGGAGGATGAGGATTCCCTCTCGGAACGGCTTCGGAAGACGGAGCGGGAGGCGGATGCCCTGCTTCGCATCGCGGTGATCCGCCTTCCGCGGCTCTCGAACTTCACGGATTTCGACCCGCTGCAGGCGGCGCCGGAGGTAGCGCTTAGCTATGTGAGCAGTCCGGCGGAAATCGGGGCTGCGGACCTCCTGATTTTGCCGGGCTCCAAGAGTACGCTCGAAGACCTCGCGTGGTTAAAGGCACAGGGCTTTGACACGTGTATTCGGGACTTTGCGGTTTCCGGCCGCCCGGTACTCGGTATTTGCGGCGGGTACCAGATGCTCGGCGAAACACTGCGGGACAAAGAGAGCGGTGTAGAGGCGGCGGGACTTAAGCTCTTGCCGGTCGATACCGTGTTTCACGCGGCCAAGCAAACGGTCTGCGCAGCCGGAGAGATTACGGCTTCGAGCGGCTTCTGGGCAGTGCTTTCCGGGCAAAAGACCGAAGGCTATGAAATCCACATGGGACAGAGCTGTATCGGCAAAGACGGTGAGAACTTTCAGCGTCTTTCCGCGCGAGAGGACAGTAAGCGGCAACGCGCGGACGGCTGCGTTGCGGGCGCTGTCTGCGGGAGCTATCTGCACGGCCTCTTTGACGAAGTAGGAGTCACGGAGACGCTTCTTAAGGCGCTTGCCGCGAGAAAGGGGCTTTCTTACCCGCACCGATTAAAAAGTCGCAGGGAGCGGCAGGAAGCGGGCTTCCGGCTTCTTTCGCAAACGCTTAGGGAACATTTCGATTTGCGGGGACTGTACCGCATCATGGGAGTTGAGAGATGAGTATAGAATTTTGGAAGCCGGAGGAAATCGAGGCAGAGAGCTTTCGGCGCATCAGCGAGGAACTCGGCGATCGGCAGTTTCCCGCCGGCGTCGATTTGGTGGTGAAGCGGGTCATACACACGACGGCGGACTTTTCGTTTGCGGATACCCTGCTCTTTTCGGAAGGCGTGGTTGAAACGGGAAAGGAAGCAATCCGTCAGGGGGCCTGCATTGTGACGGACACCAATATGGCGCTTGCCGGCATCAATAAGGCAAGGCTCGCGGGCTTCGGCGCTACGGCGCGCTGCTTCATGGCGGAGGCGGATGTGGCCGCCGAGGCTAAGGAGAGGGGCGTGACCCGCGCGACGGTTTCTATGGAGCGGGCGGCAGCGCTCTCCGCGGAGCGACCGCTGATCCTCGCAATCGGCAATGCGCCGACCGCGCTTGTAAAAATCAAGGAACTCATGGATGCCGGGCAACTGAAGCCCGCGCTTTTAATCGCGGCGCCGGTCGGCTTTGTCAATGTGGTCGAGGCAAAGGAACTCTTTGTCGGGAGCAGCACGCCGCACATCATTGCGCGCGGCCGTAAGGGCGGCTCGACCGTCGCGGCGGCCATCGTGAACGCGATGCTCTACCAGATTTGAGAAGCGCGGCAGCGCTCCGAGGAACCTTTCTTGAGAAGTGGGACAAAAGGCAGGAAGCAAGTAAGGGTGCAAACCGATAGCCGGGGACAAAGAAGCAGAGGAAAAATCGGTCTGCTTGCGTCGTAAGACCCGAGCCATGTACGATGGGCAAGAGATACCGCAAGCGCGTCGAGAAAAATTTGAGAGCTACTTGAGAATCGGATTGATTCCGTACCAAGTGGGATAAATCCGGGGAAGAAAGAGAAGGGAGAGTGAGATGAGCAAGCTTTACGAGGCCGTCATGGGATTGGTGGTCGCGGATGCGCTCGGCGTTCCGGTCGAGTTTGAGCCGCGGGACAGCTACCAAGTGACGGAAATGACAGGCTACGGGACCTACCGGCAGCTGCCCGG
>CAJPKN010000022.1 GCA_905370385.1 Stomatobaculum longum | reverse complement strand
GCGGCATCGCTTCGGCGGTGCCGCCCTTTTTTTGTCGGAAAACGAGCTGCTGTCTTGTATCCGAAGCGGTAAGGCATAAGAGAAAGGAGTCGGAAGGAGAGCCGCGCGTCCGGTATGGGAGATAAGGCGCGGCAAAGTATGTTGACAGGGACAGAGCAACGGTGTATTATTCGGATAGTAAGCTATTCCACAGGGCAACATACGGCGGGTTTACAAAAAGTTTACGGACTTTCGATGACCGTTTTTGATGGATGCTTGTTATTTATGGTAAAATGGCTTCGTTATAACGGATTAATAACAGCAAAGCGAGGTACCGGAATGATTCGTGGAAGAAAATCCCTTGCATGCCTGCTGAGTGCGGTCGCGGTGGTGAGCACCGTGGCATCGCCGCTCAGTGTCTATGCAAATACAAGCAGTAACTTTGCCTATCGCCGTCAGGTCATAGCCCTCTCGGGCATTATGCCGACCACCGGCGGCATGTCCGAAAAGGTGACGCGCGCGCAGTTTGCGCAGATGTTGGTCAGAGCCTCCGCCTACCGCAGTGTGCTCACGAAGACCAGCAATGTCTCCGTCTTCGCGGATGTGAAGTCGGGCGACGAGTACGCGGCTTCGATTCGGCTTGCGGCGGAGCAGGGCTGGATGACCGGCTATCTCGGCGGCAAGTTTAAGCCGTCCGAGCCCGTGCGCTTAAACGAGGCGGCAAAGGGCGTGCTGGGGCTGCTCGGCTACACGGCGGATGACTTTGCGGGCGATCAGTTCAACAAGCGCATGGCACAGTACGCAAGCTCCGATTTAAACGAGAACATCGGCTACAGCGACCCGCAGACCGAGCTCACGAAGGCGGACTGCGTGAACCTTTTCTATAACCTCCTGAAGGCAAAGCAGAAGAGCGGCGGCGTCTATGCGAGTGTGCTGAACGCCGAGGTGGATGCGCACGGCGAGGTGAACGCCCTCAAGATGGCGGACAACACGACGCGCGGCCCGAAGGTCGCGGAGAGCCGCATGCAGGTGGACAACATCATCCCCTTCCGCTTGGACGATGCGACCATCTTCATGAACGGCAGGGAGGTGCAGAAAGAGGCGCTCTACGCCGCGGCGGCGCAGTACGCGGTCATTTACTACAGCTCGCAGACCAAGACGGTCTGGGCTTACAACGCGGACACGGATTCGGATGCCGACAAGCGCGTGGCGCGCGGCGTGGTGGAGGCCATCTACTACCAGAATACGAATACGCTCACGCCGAGCGCGGTCAAGCTGGACGACGGCAATGTCTATCAGCTCAACTCGACCGAAATGCAGTTTGTGTTCTCGGTCTACGGCAGCGTGAAGGTCGGTGACCATGTGGTATTGATTTATCAGGCTTCTTCCGGCGGCGCGGCCGCCGAGGGCGAAGAGGGCAGCCAGAGCTTTAGTGTCGTTGACTACGTGGAACCGTAAGCGAGAAGGGGGCAGACAGTGGCAGAAGAAGTAAAGCCGAAGAAGGGGCTCGGGAAAAAGGCAAAGAGAAACATACGCCGCGCGGTCATTGCGCTGGCGGTCATCGGCATCGGCGGCGCTGTGGTGCACCAGCGCATGGAGGCGAGCCGACGGGCGGCCATGGCAAGCACGGCGGTTACGACGGGCACGGCAACCATAGAGGATATCACGCAAAAGCTGTCCTCGACCGGCACCATTGCCGCGAAGGATACCTACTCGATCACCTCTCTGGTATCGAGCGGCACGATCACCGAGGCAAATTTTGAGGTCGGCGATCATGTCACCAAGGATCAGGTCCTCTATCGCATCGATGATAAGCTTGCGGCCTCGGAGATGAAGAGCGCGCAGAGTGCCTTGGACCGCGCAAAGAAGAGCTTGGATTCCGCGACGGTCGACTTAAACGACGCGAGAAGCAAGTACGGCGACGGTGTCTATAAGGCAACGCGCGCGGGCTATGTGACCAAGGTCTATGTGACGGACGGCGAGAAAATTTCGGGCGGCGGCACCCTCGTGGATCTCACGGACGACACGAGCATGACGGTGCGCATCCCCTTCCTCTCGGGCGAGGCAGACCTCATTCAGGTCGGCAACCCGGCGACCTTAACGCTCTCCGACACCATGGAGCAAGTCGAGGGCACGGTACTCGCGGTGGGTGCCCAGGAGAAGAGCTTAACCGGCGGCCGCCTCGTGAAAGAAGTGACCATCTCGGTGAAGAACCCGGGCGGACTGACGACCGACACTTCGGTCAGCGCGACCGTGAACGGCTTCAAATGTGTCGCGGAGGCAAAGTTCGAAGCGCATTACACCAGCAATATGGCGGCGGATCTTCCGGGTGCTGTGGACAGCATCAAGGTCTTGGTCCATGTGGGCGACTACATTCAGCCCGGCACGCCGATTTTTACCATGACGCCGAAGTCCGTAAAGGACATGCTTGAGACCTATTCGGACAAGGTGGACAGCGCGCAGACCGGCCTTGAGGCAGCGCAGAAGGCTGTTGACAGCGCGAAGGAGACGCTCGACAACTACACCATCAAAGCGCCGATCGACGGCGAGGTCATCACAAAGGGTTATAAGGCCGGCGATAAACTCGGCGGTTCGGGACAGAGTGCGGGTAAGTCCGCAACGACGCTTGCGACCATTTACGACATGAGCGCCTACACCTTTAAGATGGCCATCGACGAGACGGATATCTCGAAAATTCAGGTGGGACAGCGTGTCGAAGTCACCGCGGACGCAATGCCGGGCGAGACCTTCGGCGGCACGGTCACGAATATCAGCTTGGAGGGCACGTCCCAGGGCGGTGTCTCGACCTATCCGGTGACGGTCACGCTTGACAACACGGACAAGCTCCTGCCCGGCATGAACATCAACGCGAAAATCGTAATCGGCAGCGCGAGCGGCGTGCTCTGCATTCCGGCGGATGCGCTGATGCGGGACAACCAGGTCTATGTGAAGGATGACTCTGTCACCGAGGCTCAGGGCGAAGTGCCGGCGGGCTTCCGCGCGGTCACGGTCGAAACCGGACTCATCACCGCAGATAAGGTGCAGATCACCTCCGACAACATCAAGGTGGGCGATGAAGTCTTTGTGCAGCCCAAGGTTTTGGATACGCCCGACGCCATGAGTATGTATATCAACGGCGATCAGGGCGCAGAGGCCGACCAGGGCGCGGCGGGTGACACGGGCGCAGCGGACGCCGATCAGGGCGGTGATGCGAATGGGCAGAATTAAGACCGTCCAAATTCCGCAGGGCGAGGTATTGATTGAGATCAAGGATCTCTGCAAGACCTATGTGATGGGCGATGAGATTATCCACGCGAACGATCACTTGAACTTGACGATACGGATGGGCGAGTTTGTTGCGATTGTCGGTAAGTCCGGTTCCGGTAAGTCCACGCTGATGAACATCATCGGTGCGCTGGATGTGCCGACTTCCGGAACTTATCTGCTCGGCGGCGAAGATGTCGGCGATATGACGCAGAACGAACTCGCGGACATCCGAAACCGCATGATAGGCTTTATCTTCCAGCAGTACAACCTATTGCCGAAACTCAATATTTTGGAAAATGTGGAGCTCCCGCTGCTCTATGCCCATGTTTCGGGCGAGGAGAGAAAGGAGCGCGCCCTTAGACAATTGGAGCGCGTCGGCTTAAAGGATAAGGCGAAGAACATGCCGAATCAGCTCTCGGGCGGTCAGCAGCAGCGTGTCTCGATTGCGCGTGCGCTCGCCGGCAATCCCTCCCTTTTGCTTGCCGATGAGCCGACCGGCGCATTGGACTCGAAGACCAGCCGCCAGATTCTGGACTTTTTTCAGGAACTCCACAAGGAGGGCAACACGATTGTCATGATTACGCACGACAATTCGATTGCGGTGAAGGCAAAGCGGGTCGTGCGGATACAGGACGGACAAATCAACTTTGACGGGAAGGCGGAGGACTATGCTGCAATCATTTAAGCTCGCCTTAAAGAGCATTTGGAGCAACAAAGTGCGCTCGGCCCTCACGATGTTCGGCATCATCATCGGTGTCTCTTCCGTCATCATTCTGGTCAGTCTGATGAACGGTTACCTGAACAGCCAGATTTCCCAGTGGGGGGATCTCGGCGCGAACAATATCAACGTGTCGGTCATCAATCAGCCGAGCCGTTCGGTCACGATGGACGAGATGTATGCTTATCTCGATGAGCACAAGGACTTGTTTGCGGGCATGAGCCCCACGGTCACGCCGGGCGGCGGAACCTTAAAGGTCGGCAGCAAGAAACTGGAGAACACAGGCCTTACCGGTGTGAGTGAGAGTTATGCGGATCTGGTCGACAAGAAGATTGCAAAGGGCCGCTTTTTAAGCTATGCGGATGTCGCCTCGAAGCAGGAGGTCTGCGTGCTCGGCGCTTATACGGCGCAGAGACTCTTTGGTTCGGGCGGTGCGGCACTCGGCGAGAAGGTAAGTTTCGCCGGTGTGAACTTGACGGTGGTCGGTGTTTTAGAGCAGAAGAGCAAGGGCAAGATGGAAGAGAGCGGAACGGATGATGTCCTCCTGCTCCCGTATTCCACGGCGCTCAAGATGGCGCACACGGCACAGCCTTCCGCCTATCTCTTTGCCTCCAAGAGCACGGACAAGGCAGCCGTGCTGAGTGCGAAGAAGAGTCTGCAGGAATATCTCTACTCGGTATTCCGCAATAAGAAAAATTACAATTTGATGGCCATGGCCGAAATGCTCGACCAGATCAACCGGATGATGGCGCAGATGTCGGTTCTGATCGGCGGCATTGCGGGTATCTCGCTCTTTGTCGCGGGTGTCGGCGTCATGAACATCATGCTGGTCTCGGTCACGGAGCGAACGCGGGAAATCGGTATTCGTAAGGCACTCGGCGCGCGCCCGGGTGTTATCCTGCAGCAGTTCGTGCTCGAGGCGATTACGACCTCGGTGCTCGGCGGCTTAATCGGCATCGGCATCGGCAGCGGTATCCTGAACATCGTCACGATGTTTGTGGGCTACAGCGTTGCGGCAACCCCGAACGCTGTGTTCATCTCGTTTACGGTTTCGGTGGCAATCGGTCTCATTTTCGGTTACATGCCTGCAAAACGCGCGGCATCTCTGAATCCGATCGATGCGCTGCGAAGTGAATAACAAAAAAGTGTCAGGTCCTTCGACCTGACACTTTTTTGTTTGTGCGTTTCGTATCCTGTGTTTTGAAAGGCCTCACGCGTTCGCGGGCGTTTCCGGCGCGTCTGCTTTCGTTTCGCTTTCGGCAGCGGACACGGTCTCGCTTCCGCTATCGGCTTCCGCGTTCCCCTCGGAACTTGCCTCGGCGGCAGTGCCTGCGTTTGCCTCCGCTACGGTTTCGCGACCCGCCTCCGCCTCGAGCGTGGGTGTCGTATCTGCCGCGCGCTCGGACATTACGCTGACCGCTTCGTTGCCTTCTGCTTCACCTTCCGGCTTTACGTCGCTTTCGGCATTCTGAGTGGCGTTTGCTTCGGCCTCTTCCGCGGCGCGAAGCTCTGCTTCGGGCGTTTCGCCGATTTCCTCTTTGTCGGCGGAATCGGGTTCCGAGACCGCACTTGTCTCGGCTTCCGCGTTGTTGCTTTCCGAAAATCCGGCAGCGTCCCCCGACTCCGCGGGGGCCGCTGCCGTCGCACAAGCGGCGTGGGCGGAAGCATCGGGCAGGGTCTCTGCGTTGTCCGTTGCATCCTCAGGCGTCGCTGTGTTGACGGGGTTCATGTCGCTCTCGAATAATTTCTTGTAGAGCTCCTCGGAGAGCGCTTCGATATAGCCTTCGTCCATGCCCTCATAGCGCTTCAGGAAGCAGTCCTGGATAAAGTCAAAGCGCTTTAGGGCCAGGGCTTCGGGGCGCAGCGGGCGGCGGTTTGCGCCGAAAATCTGAAGATCGATCTGTCCCGGCGTATAAGAAGAGAGAAACCAGGCTTCCAGCTCTTCGGTGATGCGCTGCTCTTCTTCGATGCGAGCGTAGGTCTTTGCGGCCTCGCGGCGGGTCTTAATGTAGATGACAAAGGAGCCGATCGCAAAGAAGATGAAAAAGAAACGCATCATGGGTGTCGCGGGAATCGAGAACGGCAGGTGCAGGCTGCTTCCGAAACTGAAGAGCGAAAGCAGGGACATCACAACACAGACAATCATAAAAGCGGAGGCGGAAGACTGTAAATCCTCATAGCGGTCTTCCTGGCGCACATAAATGCGCGGCGTTTCCCGAACGGAATCGCCGGTCTTGGGTTCGTTTAAAGGCATGGCTTCATCCTTTCGCACGGCATACGACAGCCGTTGTTTTTCAAAAGTATACTACAAAAAGCGCTTTTTGTCGCCGCTCCCTGTGCAGCTTTCCTTTTTTCCGGAAGCTGTGTACAATGAAAGAAATATGTCCTCCGCTGCGCAGAGCGCCGGAGAAAGGAGAAGCCGAGATGCCGCCCCGTCCGCCGTTTATGAAAAAATTGCCGCCGCTGCGGCTCAAAAACATGCTCGCTGTCCTCTTTCTGCTCTTTGGGATTTTGCCGCTCTTGTTTGCAAACCTCGTGGCAACGAACAGCTTTCGGCAGAGCATACTGGATGCCCACAAGGCAGAGATGCAGGAGAGGAGCGGCATACTTGCGACCAAGTTGACGCGTACGGGGTATTTGAGGAGTCGAGACAAGAAAGACAGCAATCTCAATACGGAAATCGAGGCCATTGCCCAAAATCTCCGCGGCCGTGTTATCGTGGTCGACCAGAACTACCGCATCATTGCGGACAGTTTTCACCTCACGGAGGGGCGTTACCATGTGGCGCCCGAGGTGGTGCGCGGTTTTCGCGGCGAAAACGGCACAAGCTACAATGCGGACAAGTACTATATGATACAGACCACGCCGATTTACAATAACCTCGATGCCAAGGCGGACGACAGACAGGTAGAAGGCGTATTGCTCTTTATGTCTTCGACGGAGCCGCAGCGCTCGGAATTGCAGAGCGCAAAAGAGACCCTCCGCATTTTCATGGTCGTTGTGGCGGTCCTGCTCGCGCTACTCAGTGTCCTGCTCACCTCGATGATCATGCGTCCGTTTGCGGAACTCCGCACGGCGCTTCGCAAGGTGTCTGCCGGAGACCTAAACCAGACGGTCGAGCAGCACAGCTATCTTGTGACCTCGCAGATCAGCGAGGATGTGAATACAACGCTGAGAAAGCTTCGCACCTTGAATGAGTCGCGCGAAGAATTTGTCTCGAATGTCTCGCACGAGCTGAAGACGCCGATTACTTCGATGCGTGTGCTCGCGGATTCGCTGATCGGCATGGGAGATGCACCGCTGGAACTCTATAAAGAGTTTATGAGCGACATCTCGAAGGAGATTGACCGAGAGGCAAAGATCATTGACGATCTTCTCAGTCTGGTCCGTATGGATCGCGCCGCGACGGTCCTGAGCCGGAAAGAGACCAATATGCACGAGATGCTCGAGCAGATTTTGAAGCGCCTCCGCCCGCTCGCCAAGGTGAATCAGATAGAGCTCACCCTGCACACGGTGCGGGAAGTCTCGGCGGATGTGGATGAGGTGAAGTTCTCGCTCGCCATTATGAACCTAGTCGAAAACGGCATTAAGTACAACGGCAAGCAGAAGGACGGCTATGTGCAAGTCTCGCTGGATGCGGACCACCAGTTCTGCTACATTCGCGTTGAGGACAACGGCATCGGCATCCCGGAGGATCAGCAGGAACTGGTCTTTGAGCGCTTTCACCGTGTGGACAAGGCGCGCTCCCGCGAGACCGGCGGCACGGGCCTCGGTCTTGCCATCACCAAGGAAATTATACTGTTGCACCAGGGCATGATACGCCTGAGCAGCGAAGAGGGGAAGGGGACTACCTTCCAGGTGCGCATTCCGCTCAAGTATATCGAGAGCAGTACGCCGGCGCAGGCGGCCTCTCAGAAAGAAAAGAACCGGAAAGAAGAGAAAAACCGGAAGGAGAAGAAAGGGGGAGAGAAACGTGCAAAATAAGCTGCGTCGCATGCTCCTGTTTGCCCTCTGTGTTCTCTTTTTCGGTGCTTGTCGCGCGGAGACAAAGACAGCGGATCCTTCGGCGGGGCGCTATGCGATCTACTATCTCGATAAGACCGCGACCAAACTGACACCGCTCATCTATGAGACCCAGACCACGGACAAGAACCGACTGGTCGCAGAGCTCATGCAGCAGCTTTTGCATGTGCCGAGCGAGGAAGATTTGATCACGCCGACCGGAGACCGAACGCGCTACGAGTCCTTCAGCTTTGACGATCAAGTGCTCTACCTGTACTTCGACGACGGCTATCGCGAATTAAAGATAGATCGGAAGACGCTTTGCTCGGCAGCCCTGACCGAGACCCTCGCGCAGATTCCGGGCGTGGATCATGTCGGCATATACAGCGGCGGAAAACCGCTTGCGGGAGCGGACGGGAGCCTGCTCGGCCCCTTCAGCGCAAACGACTTCATCAACAGCGTCTCGGATGTGAACAGCTATGAGACGGTGGATTTAACGCTCTACTTTGCGAGCGATGACGGGAAGAAGTTCTCGGAGGAGATGCGGAATGTGACCTATCGCGCGGACACCCTGCTCGAGCAGGTCGCCGTGGAACAACTGATTGCGGGGCCCAGAAACGGCGGGCGCGCTGTCCTTCCGCCGGAGACCAAGATACTCTCGGTCTCGGTGAACGAAAACATCTGTTATCTGAATTTCAGCAAGGAGTTTTTGAATCCGGTGAGCGGGGTGAGCCCCGATGTGAGTATCTACGCCCTTGTGGACACGCTCACGGGCCTCAAAACCGTGCAGCGCGTGCGTATTTCGGTCGAGGGGTCGCAGACCGTGCTCTTCCGGGATACCGTTTCGCTCGATGCCCTGTTTGAACAGAACTTGGATTATGTCGGGAAGACAAGCACTTCCTCTTCGGAGAGTGAAGAGAGCGGCAGCGCTGAGAACTGAGAGGCGCTTTGCTTGCAAAAGAGAGCCTCGCGCAGCGAAGGGAAGCGCAAGTTTCGGTCGTAACATCTGTGTCATCGGTACAACTGTGTTATTTGGAGAAAATCGAATATGAAACGTCCGTTGGAAGTACTTGCGGTCGGGTTTGTGCTTGGAGAGCTGTTTCGGCTTGCCGGTATCCGCGGATTCTTTCTCGTTGTGCTCTGCTGTCCCCTGCTTTTCTTCCTTTGGAAGCGGCGGGCGGGACAGCGGCGCGCAATCTTAACCATGCTTACGGGCGCGCTTCTCGGCGCGCTTTGTCTGCATGTCGCCGTGCTGCCCGGAAGAGAGGAGCAAAAACTTGAGCGGCTTACGGGGGCTTTTGCCGAATACCGTGGGCGTATCGATGCGATCGAAGCGCGCGGCGGGGGCGTTCGCGTGCGGAGCGGCGGGCTCTATCTGAGCATCGCCGAGGAGGGCGGCGTGCCGCTTGCAGTCGGTCAAACCATAGTTGCGAGCGGTACCCTGCAGGAAATCAAAGCCCCCACGAACCCGGGTGAGTTCGATTACCGTTCGTACTGCCGGGCGCGCGGCGTGACCCACCGCATGCAGGTGCGAACGTATCGGGCGGAGGGCAGAGCGGATCCGCTCGGCGAAGGGCTGAGAGTGCTTCGAATAAGGGCGGCGGAACGTTTGCAACAGAACTGTCCCGCAGAGGTGTCCGCGTATCTCGGCGCCCTCTTACTCGGCGACAAACAGGGCTTAAGCGAGGACTTTTACGCTCGCTACCGAAGAAACGGTCTCGCCCACCTGCTTGCGATCAGCGGCCTCCATACGGGCTTCCTGGGGCTTGCGCTCTACCGCCTGCTGCGCCGCATGGGGGCGGGACTTTGGGCAAGTGCCCTGTCGGCGGCTCTCTTCCTTGGGTTTTACGCCCTGCTTACCGGGGCCGACACGGGTGTCCTTCGGAGCGGACTCATGCTGGGGCTCGGCTTTCTGGCACTCTGCCTCGGCAGGAGCTATGATCTGCGGAGCGCGGCCTCGTTGGCTCTCTTCCTCTTATTGCTGCGCTCGCCCTTACAACTCTTTCAGTGCGGCTTTCAACTTTCCTTTCTCGCGGTTTTTGCGATCGGCGGTCCGGGACAAGCGCTCGTTCGGCGCTATGCCGCCAAACGAAAGCTTCTCGCAGCCCTTCTTCAGAGTCTCACGGTCTTTTTGGTAACCCTTCCCGTCATAGCCTACTGGTTCTTTTCCCTTCCGCCCTACGGCATACTTCTCAATTTAGCGCTGATTCCGATGACAGGCTTCATGCTTTTCCTCGGGCTGTTGACGCTCGCTGCGGCAAGTCTTGTTCCGCCGCTTGCCGCGCTGCCGGCCCTTTTTCTGGAATGCGGACTCGCGCTTCAGAACGCGCTCTGTGCGCTTGCGGAGTGCCTCCCCTTTCACCGCCTGCTCATCGGGCGGCCGCGACTTTGGCAGCTCCTTCTCTACAGCCTCTTTCTCTGCCTCTGCTTCGGCCTCCTACTCGACAAGGTTCCGAGGCGCGGGAAGGTTAGCGAAAAACAGTTTCGACGGGCGCTGACATTCGGTGCCGCGTTTGCCGCGGCGCTGAGTCTTTTGCCGCTTCGAAGTCAGGTACCACGCATCTGGCTACTCGACATCGGACAGGGAGACGCCATCGTCATCGAGCAGGGCAGCCGCTGCATTACGATAGACGGCGGCAGTACCTCGCGGCCCGACTGCGGGAAGCGAATTCTGGAGCCCTTCCTCATGAGCCGCGCGCTCGGCACGGTGGACGCGGCCTTTCTGACCCATGCGGATCTGGATCACACGAACGGACTAAGCTACCTTGCAAGCAAGGGCTCGGGGATACTGGTGAAGCGCGTCATTTTGAATCCGGCGGCGGAGACCGATGCGCATTATGCGAAATTGATGGCTGCGCTCAGAGAGAATCCGGAGACAGAACTCTGTTTTATGGGCGCGGGCGATGTCTACGGGAATTTTCACTGTCTCTGGCCGTCGCGGGAAGCGCTGCCGGAGGAAGTCAACGAGCAGTCCCTAATCCTCCTCTTTACGGCAAACGGCAAGCGCTGCCTCTTTACGGGCGATGCGGGACAGCCGAGCGAGGAGAAACTGCTGGAGTGGCTTGCCGCCCCCGAACAGGCTGCCGAGCGCGCTGCGCTCACGGACATTGACCTCCTGAAGGTCGGGCACCACGGCTCAAGAGGGGCGAGCAGTGACACCTTTCTCGCGTTGCTTTCCCCAGACTGCGCACTGATTTCCTGCGGCCGGGGGAATTCCTACGGACATCCGCACGCCGAGGCCATGGAGCGGCTTCACCGCCATGCCGGACAGGTTCACAGCACGGCAAACGAGGGAGCGCTCTCGGTGGAGCTGCACGCTGCCGGGCGAAACAAGGATTTAAAAGAAGGTGAAAGAAAGTGAAAAAATTAGCACTCATCTATTGACAGTGCTAATAACGGCTGCTATACTGGGTACATCTTAAGAGTGTTATATATCAAGTATAGCAATCTTGCAAAGCGAGGTGAAGTGCATGAACATCAGTAAGTTTACGCAAAAATCCCAGGAGGCGATTGCGGCAGCGGAGAAGCTGGCGGTACAGAACGGCAACCAGCAGATTGACGAAGAGCATCTGCTCGGCGCGCTGCTCGGTATTTCGGACTCTCTGATTGCAAGTCTCATCGCAAAGATGGGGATACAAAAAGAAGCATTTATCAACGAAGCGGAGGGGCTGATTCAGAAGCTCCCGAAGGTGAGCGGCGGCGGTCAGGAGTATGTGAGTGCGGAGTTAAACCGCGCCTTGAACGGCGCGGAGGATGAGGCCAAGGCCATGGGAGACGACTATGTCTCCGTGGAGCATCTCTTCCTCAGTATGCTCGCGCATCCGAACCGCGCCATCAAGGAACTCTTCCGGGTTTACGGCATCAGCCGCGAGAAGTTTTTGCAGGCGCTCTCCACGGTGCGCGGCAATCAGCGCGTCACCTCGGATAACCCCGAGGCGACTTACGACACGCTGAATAAATACGGCTACGATTTGGTGGAGCGCGCGCGGGATCAAAAACTCGATCCCGTCATCGGCCGCGACGAGGAGATTCGGAACGCGGTTCGAATCCTGAGCCGTAAGACCAAGAATAACCCGGTTTTAATCGGTGAGCCCGGCGTCGGTAAGACGGCGGTCGTCGAGGGACTTGCACAGCGCATTGTTCGCGGCGACGTGCCCGAGGGACTCAAGGACAAGCGTCTCTTTGCGCTCGACATGGGCTCTCTGGTCGCGGGTGCCAAGTACCGCGGCGAGTTCGAGGAGAGATTGAAGGCCGTGCTCGAGGAAGTCAAGAAGAGCGAGGGCGAGGTGATCCTCTTCATCGATGAGCTCCACACCATTGTGGGCGCGGGCGCTTCCGAGGGCAGCATGGACGCCGGCAATATGTTAAAGCCCATGCTGGCACGCGGCGAGCTGCACTGCATCGGCGCGACGACCCTCGACGAGTACCGGAAGTACATCGAGAAGGACCCGGCGCTTGAGCGGCGTTTTCAGCCTATCCTCGTGGACCAGCCGACCGTGGAAGATACGGTTTCAATCCTCCGCGGTTTAAAGGAGCGCTACGAGAACTACCACCACGTGAAAATTCAGGACGGCGCACTGGTCAGCGCGGCCGTGCTTTCGGACCGCTATATCACCGACCGCTTCCTGCCCGACAAGGCCATCGACCTGGTCGATGAAGCCTGCGCAATGATTAAGACCGAGCTCGACTCCCTTCCGGCGGAGCTGGATGAGATGAACCGCCGCCGCATGCAGCTTGAAATCGAGGCGACGGCACTCAGGAAGGAGACCGACAATCTCTCGAAGGAGAGACTTGCGGCCATCGAGAAGGAGCTTGCGGAGAAGAAGGAAGCCTTTGCCGAGGCGAAGGCAAAGTGGGAAAACGAAAAGGCGAGCGTCTCGAAGCTTGCGGAGATTCGCCAGCAGATCGAGGACACGAACCGCGAGATTCAGAGTGCACAGCAGAGCTATGACCTCAATAAGGCGGCCGAGCTCCAGTACGGCAAGCTCCCGGAGCTTAAAAAGCAGCTCGAAGAGGAGGAGGCCAAGGTGCAGGGGCAGGAATTTACGCTTGTGCATGAGGCAGTCACGGAGAACGAGATTGCAAAGATCATCTCCCGCTGGACCAATATCCCGGTGACTAAGCTCACCGAGTCGGAAAAGAATAAGACCCTTCACCTGGACGACACCCTGCATCAGCGGGTCGTGGGTCAGGATGAGGCGGTGCAGAAGGTCGCGGAGGCCATTCAGAGAAGCAAGGCGGGCATCAAGGATCCCTCGAAGCCCATCGGCTCCTTCCTCTTCCTCGGACCGACCGGTGTCGGTAAGACCGAGCTCGCGAAGAGCCTCGCGGCGGCGCTCTTTGACGATGAGAGCGCTATGGTGCGGCTCGACATGTCGGAGTACATGGAGAAGTTCTCCGTGTCGCGCTTAATCGGAGCGCCTCCGGGCTATGTGGGCTACGACGAGGGCGGTCAGCTGACCGAGGCAGTCAGAAGAAAGCCCTATTCCGTGGTGCTCTTTGACGAGGTCGAGAAAGCGCATCCGGATGTATTTAACGTGCTCCTCCAGGTGCTCGACGACGGCCGTATCACCGATTCGCTCGGAAAGACCGTGGACTTTAAGAACACCATTATCATCATGACGAGCAACCTGGGCTCTCAGTATCTCCTGGACGGCATCGACGAGCAGGGCGAAGTTAAGCCCGAAGCGGCGGCTGCGGTCGATGCGGAAGTCCGGGCACACTTCCGCCCCGAGTTCCTGAATCGACTGGATGAAATCATCATGTTCAAGCCGCTGACCCGGCAGAACATCGGCGGCATCGTGGACCTTCTGCTCGAGGAGACCAACCGTCGCCTCGCGGATCAGGAGCTCTCCATTGAGCTCACGCCGGCGGCAAAGCAGTACATCGCGGACGAGGGTTACGACCCTGCTTTCGGTGCGAGACCTCTAAAGCGTTTCCTGCAGAAGCATGTCGAGACGCAGGCTGCAAAGCTCATTTTGAGCAGCGACAGCGGTCTTCGCAAGGGCTCTGTGATTCGCATGGACTTCGACGAAAAAGAGGGCGGCTTAAAGGCGGAAGTCAAGGCCTGAGCGCTGTGGTTCGCACCGCAGCGGCACAAAAAAAGAAGCGGCAGCTTGGCTGCCGCTTCTTTTTTTGTGCCGGGGGCTCCGTATCGTCAATTCACGCACAATGTGGTAAAATGAACACAAGATTACCCATTGAGGGAAGGAGTTACGATATGATACGGACAGGCGTTTGCCTTCTTGAAATTTTTCTGTTTTTGGTGCTGGGACTTCCGGTTCTGCTTGCGCTCTGGATTTACAAAAAGGTGAATCCGAAGCGGGCCGCGGAACTGGGGCAGCGGTACGGAGCCTGGATACTCGGCGTCATCACGAAAACCGCGCTGGGCAATCATAAACTGACGGTGCTGGGACTGGAGAACATACCCCGGGACGAAGGTGTTCTGTTCATCGGCAACCACAGAAGCTATTTTGATATCATCTGCTCCTATCCGATACTCCCGGTGCAGACGGGCTTCCTCGCAAAGGACGGCCTGTACCGCGTGCCCTCGCTTCGCCGCTGGATGCAGCTTCTGAACTGCCAGTTTCTGGATCGGAAAGACATCCGTAAGGGCATGGAGACCATTAAGACCTGCACGGAACTCGTGAAAAACGGAACCTCCATTTGGGTATTCCCGGAGGGCAGCCGCACGAAAGATCCGGACCGGACCGCAATGCGCCCCTTCCACGAGGGCAGTTTCAAGATTGCGGAGCGCGCGAACGCCTACATTGTTCCGGTTGCCATCTACGGCGCGGACGATGTGCTTGAGAACCACTTTCCGGCCGTGCACCCGAGTGATGTCACGATTGCGTTCGGAAAGCCCTTCCGCGCATCCGAGCTGCCGCCGGAGATGAAGAAAAAGACCGGTGTCTACACCGCAGAGCGCATTCGGGCCATGCTTCGGGAAGAGGAGCAGCGGCGCGCATGAGCGGGGAAACATTCGGGTACCGACGCGAGAAGCGGCTTCCGCACGCGGCACGCATTGTATACCAGGGCCTGGAGGGCGCTTACAGCAACCTCGCCGCCGTACAGGTCTTTCGGGACTATGAGGAGGCGAGCTTTTCGCATGTCAAGAGCTTTGATGCGGCGGTACGCGCGGTCGATGAGGGCACGGGCGACTATGCCGTAATCCCGATTGAAAATTCGACGGCGGGCAGTGTCGCGGACAGTTACGATGCCCTCGCAAAGCGCGAGGTCTCTGTGGTCGGGGAGTATCTCTTGCCGGTGAAACACGCGCTCCTCGCCGCGGCGGGCACGGAACTCTCGGAGATCAGGACCGTTTACTCGCATCCGCAGGGGCTAAAGCAATGCGCGCAGTTTTTCGAGGAACACCCGGAGATCGAGGCCGTCGCGGTCTCAAACACCGCGGTAGCGGCCCAGCTTGTGCAGGCCATGGGAAAGCGGGATACGGCAGCCGTTGCCTCCGCGTACGCGGGACAGATTTACGGCCTCAAGGTGTTGATTCCGGCGCTCAATTACCGCGCGGAGAATACGACCCGCTTCTTGGTCATCGGGAAGGAAAAACTGTATTTGGAAGGCGCAAAGACCGTGAGTCTCATGATGGAGACCAAGCATGAGGCCGGCGCGCTCTATCATGTGCTCGGCGCTCTTTACGGGGAGGGCATTAACCTGCTCCGCCTCGCGGCGCGCCCCGTGCCGGAAATCAGCTGGGCCTACCGCTTCTTCTTGGATTGCGCCGGCAGTCTCGAAGATGCGGCCGTACAGCGGGCGCTTCGGGAAGTGGAGCGCCTCAGCACGAACCTTCGCATTCTGGGTTGCTTCTAGGAGGAACTATGGCGTTAAAACGCTTTGCTTCAATCGATGTGGGTTCATTTGAAATCGAACTCGGGATTTACGAACTCGGCGCCGGGGGCGGTATACGCTTGGTGGACAACCTCCGCCACGTGATTGCGCTCGGCTCCGACAGCTACCGGGACGGCGAAATCAGCTTTCCGCTCGTACAGGAGCTGATTGCGGTCTTAAAGGATTTTACGCGCGTCATTGCGGAGTATCGCTGCACGGACTACCGTGCGATTGCGACCTCCGCGCTCCGAGAGGCCACCAACAGCGCCATTGTGCTGGATCAGATTAAGACCCGCACCGGTCTCGACGTGCAGATACTTTCGAACGCGGAGCAACGCATGCTTGTCTTAAAGGCACTGGCGGCCTGCGGCGAACGCTTTGAGACCCTTGTGCAAGAGGGCGCGGCGGTCGTCGAAGTGGGCTTCGGCTCCATGCAGGTGAGCCTCTATGAGGCGGGAAAGATGCGCAGCACCCAGAACCTGCGTCTCGGCGCGCTCAGGCTTCGCGACACCCTGCAGCAGCTCAATTCCGCGCGGGATGACAGAGAGTGCATTTTGCAGGAGACCGTTGCGCACGAGTTGGAGATTTACGAAAACCTGCACCTTTTGGGGCGCAAGGTCAAAAATATGATTGCAATCGGCGATCCGATTCGCGTGCTCTACGACAAAATCATGCGGGCGCGGAACAGGGACCCGGAGGCCGAGGATTTCGCGGACAAACAGCGGGTGGAAGAACTGTACCGTTATGTGGGGAACGCACCGATGCGGAGCTCGAGGAGACCCTGGACATTAACCCCGCGGCAACGGGGGTGTTGCTCCCGGCGGCGGTACTCTATCAGCGCATGGCGGAAACCGTCGGTGCGGAAATGGTCTGGTTCCCGGGAACCCGGCTCATTGACGGCCTCGCCGCGGAGTATGCGGTCGCGAATTCCCTTATGCACCGCGGACACGATTTTGATGCGGACATCCTGGCCGCCGTACAGGAAATTGCGGCGCGCTACGGCGAGGGCACGGTGCACCGCGCCTGCACCGTGAAGATCGCGCTTCAGATTTTCGATGTGCTCAAAAAAGCGCAGGGCTTTACGGCGCGGGACCGCATTCTCCTCGAAATCGGCGCGACCCTGCACCACTGCGGCCGCTATCTCAACATGGGAAACGCGAGCGGTTCGAGTGCGGATATCATCCGCGCGACCGAGATTGTGGGGCTCTCGAAGGCGGAGCACGCGCTGATTGTACAGATTTTACGGAACGAAGAAGAGGTCTTCGAGCGCAGAGAGGTGCCGCTTAAGGCGGCTAAGTTTGCTGCGATGATACGGCTCGCGAGTGCGCTGGACCGTTCGGCCAAGCAGAAAGCGGGCGAATATCGCGTGCGGCTCAAGGAAGACGGAACCCTTCTCTTCACAACGGCCTACGGCGGTGACATGACCTTGGAGCGCCTCAGCTTCCTTCAGTGTACCCCCTCGTTCAGCAATGTATTCGGCATTCGTCCGGAGTTTCGGCAGAGAAGAAGCCTTGGGAGCGGCGTCGTATGAAAAAGGATAACGAGAAGAAAAACAAAAAACAGGATAAGAAAGCAACAGAGAAGCAGGATAAAAAGACAGAGAAGCTCGGCACCGCGAAGACGCTTGATTTAAACAATCCGGCCTACTACGTGTGCCGCGAACTCTCCTGGCTCCAGTTTAACCTGCGTGTCTTAAACGAGGCGCGCGATAAGAATATCCCGCTCTTTGAGCGCCTCAAGTTCCTAAGCATCGTGAGCTCGAATCTGGATGAATTCTTTATGGTGCGCGTGGCGTCCTTAAAGGAGCAGGTGCTCGCGGACTTTACGCGGCGCGACATTGCGGGCTTAACGGCGGCGGAACAGTTAAAGAAGATCTCCGAGGAGACCCACGAGATGGTCTCCCTCCAGTACCGCAGCTTAAAACGCAGCGTGATTCCCTCGCTCGAAAAGGAGGGCTTACACCTCATTTCGAGTCACGAGGAACTCTCGGAAAAAGAGCAAAACTTTGTGGACCGCTATTTTAAGGACACCATTTACCCGGTGCTCACACCGATGGCGGTGGACTCCTCGCGACCCTTCCCGCTCATTCGGAATAAAACGCTGAATATTGCGGCGCTGATACGGAAAAAGGAGCATGTAAAGCCGCTTATCCGCATCGAAGAGAAGAAGAAAAAGGGCGGCCTGCGCCCGGACTTTGCGATTGTGCAGGTGCCCTCGGTGCTGCCGCGCCTTGTGGAACTTCCGCCCGAGGTCACGGGGCGCCCCGCGGAGGAGAAGAGCTTTATTCTGCTCGAGGAGATTATTGAGCGGAACATCAGCTCCCTCTTCCTGAATTACGATATCCTCGCGGCACATCCCTTCCGCATCATGCGGAACGCGGAGTTTGAGCTGGATGAGGAGGAGGCGGCAGACCTTCTGGT
>CAJPKN010000021.1 GCA_905370385.1 Stomatobaculum longum | reverse complement strand
GATAAAACCCTCCTTACTGTGACACTTTCGTGTCCAGTAAAGAGGGTACATATCATTTGAGGTAGCTGCTTTTTATTGTTAGTGTACTTTTTATTTAAATTGTATCTCTCAGCCCATCTTCTCGCCCCAGTGCGCATTGACATCGTAGTTGTATGCCTTGATGCGACGATAAGCGATCTCCTGCCACGGCTCGCGGAAGCTGCCGTCTCCGCTTACAAAGAAGCCGGAATCCATGTAGCGGATAATGATGTACTCCGAGTTCTTCTGGTCAAAGCCGTTGCCCTGGCTAAAGTCGATGCCGTTACCGGTATTGCGGGTCATCACGGCCTCGAGAAGCGGCAGGGTGACTTCGCTCAGCGGGAGTTTCATATCCGGCATGTCGAAGAAGCCGCCTTTCTCCTTCGTGTAAACGCAGAGTGTGCCGAGCGTACCGTTGCTCACGCACTTCACTCTCTTGATATCCGCGAGCTTCACCTGATGCTTTGCGCCTATGATGACGCCGCCCGAGAGGCGGATGATTTTTTCACCCAGCGTTGCGCCGAGTTCTGTCTCGAGGCTGTCCAGATTGTTCGGGAATTCAGCTCCCAATTTGCTCGCGGCAAAGGCAAGGAGAAGCGGCTTCGTCTCGCGAACGTTGTGGCCGTTATTCCAGGTTCTGGTATCGAGATCCAGCTCCGGGACACTCATATTCTTCATGTTCAGGTCGCGGAGCATGACTCTGTAGTGGAAGTTCTGGCTGCAGTAATTGGTCAGAAACAGGGATCCGATCTCCGCAAACTTCATATCTACATCGACCTTGCCGTTTAAGCTCTTATAGCTGAAACCGTCCTTCGCGATGCGAAGGGTATGGCCCGCACCGAGCATTCCCTTCTCGGAAAACTCCATGGTTGCGCCGTCATCAAAATATGTCTTCATCTTTTCTCCCCTCTATTGGCTTCCGCTCACTCACAGAAGCTCGTTGTCAATGGTACAGCTCATGTAGGCGCCCTTCTTAAAGAGGCCGCCCTCCTTCAGTCCCCAGGCAATCGCAGAGCAGGCAAGGCGCTGCGACTCTTTCTTTTTGACGCTCCGCGAGGTAAGCAAAATGCCCGCCGGGAAGAGCTTCGCAATCAGAAAGCTGTAGAGAGAATCTGTCTCGCCTTTTTCGGCCAGCTTTGTGTGGTAGCTCGGATTGGTGTCCCACCACTCGTTCGGCTTACAGAAGGAGCAAACCGCACGCATCTCGCTTGTGCTCAGGTTCTCGGCGCAGACCGCCCGAACCTGTTCGAGGTCCTCATCTGCAATCACACCGTCCGTGATGGAGTAGGCATAGTAGGCGTTTGCAAGGCCGTCGTTATCGTCCTCGGTCTCCTTTAAGAGATACAGATTCGACACGCCGCGCTTTGCGTACTTCTTCCACTTCGCACCGATATCCCGAAATTCTCTCGCGGAATAGCGCGCGGAATCACCGCTCTCCAGCGCGCGGCGTAGCTCTTCGAGATCCACATCCTTCTTCTCCCACTCGTCAATCCAGTTGATACGTAAGTCTGACATGACTTTTTCTCTGCCTCCTTGGCTCTCCGGATTACCCTGTCGTTATTATGGTCCACATCTTTTTTATTATAGAATTCCGCCCCGCAAATCTCAAGCCAACGCGCCTGTTTCGGCGCTTTTTCTAAAGTTCCGGCTTCCGATTAACTGTATACAGATTACCTGCTTGCGCTTCCGATTACACATTTCGCCCAAGATTTCGGTTCCGAAAGACGAATAGAGCAGCTCCGGTTTTCTGCCTTTGGCTTTCTTCTTTTTGCCTCTTCCCGTACGCTGCACCCAGCCTTCTTAGCTCTATCCCGTCAGAACCCGGATGTCGTTCCCATGGTATTTTCCGCCGCATTCGCCTCTGTGTTTCCGAAACCGAGTTGCAGGCCGAGGTACAGGATTACACCCTCGCGAAACACTCTGGGGTCGTAGCCGGTCAGCGCGTGTATCTTATCGAGCTGATATTGGAGCGTGTTCTTATGGATGTATAGCTTTTCCGCCGCTGTCTTTAAGCTGCAGTCCGCGGCAAAGTAAGCTGCTAAGATGTGTCTTTCTTTATCGCTCAATTTCCCGAGCGTGCGCGTGGCATAGCTCTCGCGAACCGCGACCGGAATGGAGCCGCTCAGCAGTTCCAGATCGAGCTGCTCAAAATCCGCGTAGCCGCCTCTCTCATCGCCCGCGCGGGCCGCAATCTGTGCCTCCCGAAACGAGCGGTACTGGTGCACCAGCTTGTGATCCGCCCCCACGCCGACCGAGAGGATTTCCCGGAACTCTGCGGCAAGCTGCTCAAATTGCGGCTGTCTCGGCGGATAGTCGCCCTTCGGCAGTATCAAGATGTACTCGTTCGGAAAGCGGAAGGTAAAGAGCGGGCTTCCGGTCTCACGAAACACGGTCAGTATTTTCTGCTCCACCATTGAGAGGTTCGCGGGGTTATAGCGCGTCGAGAGGCGCACCAGCACGATGCGGTAACGCACTTCTTCGCTGAGACCGTGGGAGGAAAGGAAGTCTAAGTAAAAGCCGTGGTTCATGGGTTTCCCGGAACTCAGCGCCCGCACCACGTAGTCGGTCTCCACCTGCGCATTCCGGTTTCTCGCATCGTACTCCTGCTCGCGGAGCAAAAGCGCCGTGATGCGCTGGGCGAGATAGGCATACTTTCTCACTTCCTCCGGCACGCCGGTGATGCCGATCACCGCGACTATGGTCCCGTGGTGCGAAAAGGGCAGGTTAACCCCCTGCTGGGTGCCGTAGAAGCTGTCGTTCTCCATGACCTCAATCGGCTCACCGCCCTGCGCCGCGCGGTGTCCGATTTCATGATAGGTGCCGACTCGTTCGGGGTTCGTGCTCGCAAGTATGCTGCCGTCCGGCTGAATGAAGTTGACATCGTGCCCGCAGACATCTTTCACGCTGTCCACAATCTGCTGGGCCGTCTTTTTACTGATTTCCGCCATTTCTTTGTTCTCCGTACCAATAACTTCTCTTATACTATAGCACTTCTTAGTCCTTGAAACATAGACCCTACCCGCACTTTTCGTTATTCTAATCATAAGAGACAGCTCAGGCTGTCACAGAACGCAGAAAGTGAGGCAAGGAGGAAAACAAATGAAATTAGTAGTCGCCATTGATTCCCTCAAAGGTTCTCTCAGTTCTCTTGAGGCGGGCGATGCAATCCGCGCCGGAATTCTCAGGGCGGACAGCAGCGCCGAAGTCCTGGTGCGCCCACTCGCGGACGGCGGCGAGGGCACGGTGGAGGCGCTCACCATAGGTATGGGGGGCACCCTGCAAGAGGTGCGCGTCACAGGGCCGCTCGGCGCGCCGGTCACTGCGGTCTACGGCATTTTGCAGGACGGCAAAACCGCGATCCTCGAGATGGCTGCGGCTGCCGGCATCACCCTCGTCGAAGATAAGGAGCGCAACCCGCTGAACACGACGACCTACGGGGTCGGGGAGATGATACGGGATGCCATTGCGAAGGGCTGCCGCCACTTTATCGTGGGCATCGGCGGTTCCGCGACGAATGACGGCGGTATCGGCATGTTGCAGGCGCTCGGCTACGGGCTTCTGGACAGCGAAGGCAAGCAGGTGCCCTTCGGCGCCAAGGGCTTGCAGGTTCTGGACCGCATCACGGATGAAAAGGTCATTCCGGAGCTTGCGGACTGCACCTTCCGCGTGGCCTGCGATGTGACCAACACGCTCTGCGGCGATCAGGGCTGCAGCGCGGTCTTCGGCCCGCAGAAGGGCGCGGATCCGGGCATGATCATGCTGATGGACAAGTGGCTCGCCTACTACGCGGCTCTGGCGCGCGAAAAGTACGAGAAGGCGAATCCGCGTGAGGCGGGCACGGGCGCTGCGGGCGGCCTCGGCTTTGCCTTCTTAACCTTTACCGACGCGCAGCTCGAATCCGGCATTAAAATCGTGCTCGAGGAGACCCGCCTCGAGGACTATGTAAAGGATGCCGATCTTGTGATTACCGGAGAGGGACGGCTTGACGGACAGACAGTCATGGGCAAGGCGCCGAGCGGCGTCGCACAGATCGCGAAGCAGTTCGGAAAGCCTGTCATTGCCTTCGCGGGTGCGGTCACCCCGGATGCGGTTGCCTGCAACGCGCACGGCATTGATGCCTTTTTCCCGATACTGCGCCGCGTCTCGACGCTCCAAGAGGCGATGGAGCCCGATAACGCAAGACAGAATATGACGGATACGGTCGAACAGGCCCTGCGCCTGTTCCTGCTCAAAAAATAAGGGGGATTTCTATGGACTTACAATTCACGACACTCGGCGCACTGATCGGTCTGGTCGTCGCCATCATTCTGATTATCAAAAAAGTTCAGCCGGCTTACGGTCTGATTCTCGGTGCCTTAATCGGCGGCCTGATTGGCGGCGGCGGCCTTGCGGGCACAGTCTCCACGATGGTGAGCGGCGCGGGCTCCATGATGTCCTCGGTGCTCCGCATTCTGACCAGCGGTATTCTGGCGGGCGCACTCATTAAGACCGGCGCAGCGCAGAAAATCGCAGAAACCATCGTCGATACCATAGGCGAAAAGCGCGCCGTTGCGGCGCTCGCGGTCGCGACCATGATTATCTGCGCGGTCGGCGTCTTCATCGACATTGCCGTCATCACGGTTGCGCCGATTGCCCTCGCAATCGGTGAGCGCGCCGGCCTCTCAAAGAGCGGCATCCTACTCGCGATGATCGGCGGCGGCAAGGCAGGTAACATTGTCTCCCCGAACCCGAACACCATTGCCGTGACCGAGGCCTTTCAGCTTGACCTCACGGCTGTGATGTTGAAGAACCTGATCCCTGCAATCTGCGCGCTCATTGCGACCATTGTCCTTGCTTCCCTGCTCGCAAAGAAGGCGGGCGACGGCATTTCGCAGAACGATCTCGAGGCGGCACCGGCGGAAAAGCTCCCGAATGCTCTGCAGGCGTTTGCGGGCCCGCTGACTGTCATTGTGCTCCTCGCGCTGCGTCCGCTCGCGAAAATCTCGGTAGATCCGCTGATTGCGCTTCCGCTCGGCGGTCTGGTCTGCATCCTCGTGACCGGAAACATCCGCAACCTGATTCCGTACACGGACTTTGGCCTCTCGAAGGTCATCGGCGTTGCGATTCTCCTGATCGGAACCGGTACAATTGCAGGCATCATCAAGGCATCCGCGCTCCAAAAGGATATGACCACACTGCTCAGCGCCATGAACATGCCGGCTTTCATCCTGGCACCGCTCTCCGGTATCCTGATGGCAGCCGCGACCGCCTCGACCACCGCGGGCTCCACCGTTGCCTCCCAGACTTTCTCGGGCACGCTTCTCGCAGCAGGTGTCCCCGCGCTCTCCGCAGCGGCTATGATACACGCAGGCGCGACTGTGCTTGACTCTCTGCCGCACGGCTCCTTCTTCCACGCGACCGGCGGTTCCGTCTACATGGACATCAAGAACCGCATGAAGCTGATTCCCTTCGAGGCATTAATCGGCCTCACTTCCACGATTGTCGCTGTCATTCTGTACCTTGTGACGGCATAAGAATTCGGCAAGACACAACATAACGGCACACAAAACACAGCGGGTGCAGCTGACAAAAGTCGGTTGCACCCGCCGTTTTTTAATACCGCCCTTCCGAATGTCCCTATGCGCTTCCGACACCGATTATATCCACCAGGATGGCGTCAACGCCGCAAGGGAGACTACCGTTTCGTTTTCCAAATCTACCATAATTTCGATTTCTCCGTAACGCTCCGGCATGAGCTGCGTCATCAGTTCCCTACATGCCCCGCAGGGCGGCATTATGTTTCCTCTCCTGCCGACTGCCAGCACACGTCGGATCTCACATTCGCCCTCACTCAGCATATGAAAAATTGCATTTCGTTCCGCACAGATGCCGAGCGTACAGGCCGTATCGACGCAAACGCCGACATAGATTTTTCCGGAGACAGTTTCCACCGCGGCAGCGACGCCCCCGGCCTCAACAAATTTTGATACCACTCTGGGATTCAACGTCTTTTTGGCCGCAAGATATAAAGCTTCCCAGTGCTGATCCATCGAAAAGACCTCCTTCTGTAGGACACTTATCCCCACATCTCGTTGATGCGAATTTACGACCGTTTTCCTTATATTCTTCTTTTCGCATGGCGTTCCTTTTTGCTTGTTTTCTCAGTTCTCGTTCTGCGCATGTTCGGACAGCCATTTTTTCGCCTGTTTCCGCAGCCAATTCCGCCGGTAAAGCGTACTCGCGGTAACCGGCAAAATAGCAAACGGAAACATCATGATTACACCGGCGAGCGCGATTGTCGTATAGTGTACTCTGCCTTTTGCGCGCGCCATTTCGTTGACAAAGTCTGCCGCGCGGTCTATGAGCGTTCCGCCGCCGAAGAAACGAAGCAGCGCATACTCCGCGATAAAGATTCCCAGACAGATCACTATGATGGGAATTGTCACTCTCCCACAAAGTTCCATCTTCTTCTCCATAGGGATTTTTTCTTCCCCCGGTATATTCCGAAACCAATTTTCCGCACGTTCTTCCTTGTTCATCTCCCTTAGTTCCCCCTTAACTCTACCGAACAATCTTCTGCCCGTATCTTCGCATCCGGATACCGCATTTTCCGCCGCGTGTGGTCTCGCGGCGTTTACTTGTCTCCGATTGCAACGAGGTGCAGACGCTTCCTCCCACGAAATGCCCCTATCGTTTCTCCTGCACTCTTCTTTGCGCATGCATTTCACATGGCTTTCCGTTTCAGCTCTCCGTATCGTAGACCAGCTCGCCGCTATAGTAGACTTCCAGGGACATCTCGATCAGGCTGTCATCGTCCGGCAAATTCAGATATCCGCTGTAGGTGAGTGTGTGATAGCCGTAGAGCTCATCAACCAGTTCAAAACTGTACTCGTGATAGCGCTCCAAAAAGTGTTTGAGCGACATCCGCTTTCCTTCGAACGCTCCGCGCTCTTTCTCCGGGCGCAACAAAAGAACCGCCACAAAATCCGGGTCTACATCCTCAATCGTAAGGCTGCCCTCCTCAAAAAAGAGGCACACGGATGTCCCCGCATCCGCAATTTCCTGCACGATTCTGTCATGCAGGCTGAAAGGCGGCTTAATGGTGGGACGGTATCTCGCAATCATGTCGCACCTCCGGAATACTTATCCTGCTGCCGCGCAAAGCCGAGGAAACGTGTTCCCTGAAAGCTTAACTGTCCGCGGTCACCTTCGGCCGACATTCCGTAGACCCTGCCGTCCACATTAAACTCCGTGCGCTCGCCGCTCTCTGTCTGAAAGGTGAGAAAATACGCGGTATTCGTACTCCCGACCGTGTTGGTGCCGCTGTGTCCCCAGACCGCGGTTCGCTTTCCCACGAGCACGGCGGAAACCGTTTGTTTCGGCGAATGATTATTCCGATTCCAGGTTCCTATGCCCTGCACAAGTCTTGTGATGATCAAAACAAAGGCCACAATAAAAATCAGAGTAAAAACCGCACCGAATATCCCGCCAAACACATAGAAGTCGTCCATGTCTTCCTCCTCTGCCGCTGTCAACGCTACTCTGTTGTGCATTGTTTCCCGAATCTCTCGAAACTACAAGGTACAGCTCCGTATAAAGGGGCGGATGTCGGCACCGCTCTCCAGATAGCGCAGCAAGATCTCCGCGCAGGCACGGCTGTCGCTGTCCGCCTTGTGGTGATTCAGTTCGATTCCGTAGTATTCGCAGAGCACATTTAACTTATGGCTCATGCCGGGTAACAGACGCTTTCCCATCTGCACCGTACAGAGATAGGGGACCTTGGGCTTCCATGCGATGCCGTAAGCCGTAAGGCATTTTCTCAGCACCCCCATATCAAACACGGCGTTATGCGCGACCAGAAGACCGCTCTCCATGAGCGGTGCAATCTCCTCCCATACCTTGGGGAAGGTCGGTGCGTGCCGCACGCTCTCCGGACTGATGCCGGTGAGCTGCACATTGAAATAGTCGAAGCGTGTCTCGGGATTTACCAAAGTATAATAGGAGTCCGCCACGGCACCATCCTCAATGACCGAAATGCCGATGGCACTCATGCGGTCACTGAAACGGTTCGGAGTCTCCACATCAAAGGCAATAAATCGTGCCATAATAACCTCTTTCCATCGAATTGCGATACTCTTATTATAACTGATTTTGCGCCGTAAAAAAGAGCCGTGCATTCGCACGGCTCACCGACTCCTATTCTGTTACGAACCCAACATTGCCACCAGGAGCTTCGGCAGTATCACAAGACCCACGGTCGCAATCGGTTGGCAAGCCGCATAGAAAGAAGCTGCCTTGTCGTTTCCGGTCACGGTAATCAACGCGTTCAGAGAAGGCGCGGAAGTCATGGCACCGGTCGTCGCGCCGAGTGCACCGAAGAGCGGCATCTTGCAGAGATAGCGCGCCACAATGTAGGCGAGCAGAATCGAAACGCAGCTCATCAGTGCTCCCACGAGGAAGAGCATAATACCATACTTCTGTAACGTTGAGACAAACTTAGGACCTGCTCCGGCTCCGTTTTGCAGCAGGAACCAGGCAATGCCGAGATCGCGGAGCGGCACCAGTGTGGACTTCGGCGCCGTAAGTTTGATTTTTCCGCAGTGCCCTATAACCGATACCACAATGCCCGCAATGATGGCACCGCCGCCGGTTCCGAGCGAAAAGCTCGTACCGCCGCCGAGCGGCAGTTCGACCGCACCAATCAGCGCGCCGAGGGCAATCGCAACGCAGACCACAAATACACCCGGTCCGTCAACCGTGAGAAGAGACTTATCACTCTCACTCTTTGAGACCGGCGGATCCGGCAGCTTTGCATTTTCCGCCTCGATATCCGCCTTTAAGAACTTCGGCACCAGCTGAACAAACATGACCACCGAAATAATGCCGAAGACATAGGCGAGACCGTAGCCCACACCGGCCGCGGACTTATCGCCGAAGAGTTCTTTGGTGGTCGCGAGACTTGCCGTACAGGTCATGGCTCCCGCCATCACACCGAGGGCCAAATCCATGGGCAGCTTAAATACTTTGACTGCCAGCGCCACGGTGCCGCTCGCCGCAACCAGAATCGCAGCGGTAGTCGCAAGAAAGCCCCAAAAGTTTGCCTTGAGATTTGTGATGAACGAAGGACCGGCCGAGAGCCCCACACAGGCCAGGAATAACGCAAGACCGGCCGTACCTATGATGGCGGGCACTTCCATGCCGAGCGCGCCGAAAATCAACGCAACAATCAGTACGCCCGATGTGCCGAATTTAACACCGGCAAAATTAATCCGCCCGATCGCGTAGCCTAGCACCAAGGTCAAGAAAATCATGAATACCGTATTGCTGCTTAAACCCTGAATGAAACTCATGTCCTCCTCCTTTTCGCGAATGAAAAACAACTGTGTTGACTCATTATAGGGTCAAGGACATTATTGCGTCAATTCTTATCTTAAGCACCCAAAATCGCAACCAGGAAGTTCGGCAGGACCACCAGTCCCACGGTTGCAATCGGCTGGCAGGCCGCATAGAAGGAAGCCACTCTGTCATCCTTGCTGACACCAATCAGCGCATTCAGAGAGGGGGCCGCTGTCATGGCACCGGTCGTTGCGCCGAGCGCACCGAAGAGCGGAATCCGGAACACAAAGCGCGCCACCGCGTAGGCAAAGAGCAGGGACACACAGCTAATCAGCGCGCCGATCAAGAGAAGCATGACACCGTACTGCTCGAGGGTCGAGACAAACTTGGGACCCGCGGCCGCTCCGTTCTGCAGAAGGAACCAGGCAATGCCGAGGTCGCGGAGAGGCACGAGCGTGGACTTCGGTGCCGTCAGCTTAATCTTGCCGATGTGGCCGACGGAAGAAACTACAATGCCCGCAATGATAGCGCCGCCGCCCGTTCCGAGCGAGAAGGTAGCGCCGCCGCCGAGCGGAAGCTTAAAGCTGCCGATGAGGGCACCGAGCATAATCGCAAGGCAGACCACAAACACACCGGGGCCATCGATCTCCATCAGCTCTTTTTCCTTCTCCGCCTTCGCCGCGGGAAGCTTGGGGAGCTTATCATTTTCCGCTGCGATATCCACCTTTAAGAGCTTGGGAAGCAGCTGCACAAAGAGTAAGACTGAGATGATACCGAAGACATAGGCAAGCCCGTAGCCCACACCGGCTGCGGACTGATCGCCGAAGACTTCTTTCGTGGTTGCAAGGCTCGCGGTCGAGGTCATAGCGCCCGCCATGACACCGAGTGCCAGGTCAAGGGGCAGACCCAACACCTTCACCGCTAGGGTCACCGTGAGGCTTGCGCCCACCAGCACCGCTGCCGTCGTCGCGATGTAGCCCCAGAAATTTGCCTTTAAGTTCGAGAAAAAGGTAGGCCCGGCCGAGAGTCCCACGCAGGCCAGAAAGAGACCCAGTCCCGCCGTTCCGATGACAGACGGCACTTCCATGCCGAGAGCGCCGAAAATCAGCGCGACAATCAAAACACCCGAAGTACCGAACTCAATGCCCGCAAAACTGATGCGTCCCAATGCGTAGCCGAGCACCAATGTGAGGAAAATCATAAACACGGCATTGCCGCTCAAAGATTGCATGAAGTCCATAGACCCCTCCGAAAATTTAATTTAATATTAAGAACTGTTATCAGTATATGAAAACACTTTCACAGCGTCAACCGTTCTGCGCCAAGTTAGACAGCACTTTTTGCATTTTTGTGAATTGCCGCCAGTTTCGGCTTTTAATTCCTAGCGTTTTTGTAGGCTTTTCTGTGCAAATGCGGGAACATGCTTGCAGCAAAAAAGCGGCGGAGCACGCTTCGTTGCGCTTCCGCCGCTTTTTAATCCTGTTGCACTGTTTCTTTGCTCAAAAACTGCGTTCCGTACTTTCATCAACTTCGATTCTCAACGCTGAACGCATCTGTATCCTCAGTTCCTGTCATGAAAAACGGTATTCTCAATGGTGAGAGAGCTCTCGCTTTCATCCTCCTCCGCATCGTTGTCCGCAAACTTCGCATACACATTGTCATCGAACTTGCATTTGTCGATTTCGATCCCCCAGCACTTCGCGAGTCTCATGAAGTCATGGTCCTTGTTGCCGTTGTTGCGGAAGCGGCAATCCCGGAAATGAATGCCCGAACTCTGATAGAAATCCAGCATTTCATACCCGCTGTTGTCGTAAAAATCACAGTCCGCGGCATCCAGATAGTATACATTTCGCAAATACATGATGCCGTAGGTGCAGCCGTAAATCTCAGAGCCCTTGAAACGAAGGTCACTGGCGCCGTCGGCCTCGACGCCGTAGCTTCCGCAACCGTAGAGCTTGCAGCCCTCGATATCAATGTTGCTTGCGCCGCTCAGGTAAATCACGCTTCCGCTGCAATATCCCGGCTCAATCCGGTGACCGAAGGTGATACCGCTGAATTTAATATGACCGGAATTGTAAATCGGTAACACCGGGCGAGCGGAGTCGGTGATATAGAGTTCCGTCAACTCCCCGGACTCTGCCTCAATGCAGAGATTCTCAATGCCGTCCAGATAAAAGCCCGGGACATCGATTACGGTGTCATAGGACTCCGAGACCTTGCCCGTGGTTCCCGCCGCCGTGAGCGCCGTGATATCGTAAGCGCCCGGCTTCAGAATAATTTTTGTTCGGTTCCCGATTGCTGCCGCCAGTTCCTCGGCAGTCGAGACCGTGACAACCCGCGCGTAGCGATACGCCTCCGTCTTCTTGCTGTTTTCGCTGTCATTTTTTACGAAGAGGCTTTGATATTCCCATCTATTCCCATCTATCCCCCTCTTCCTCACCCGCGTTAAAGCGGAGTAATTCTCCCTTATCATTCAGTCCAAAGCGCAGAGGAACTTCCTCCCAGCGCCCCGGTTTCGCGACCAGATACCAGTCGTAGCCCTCATAGCCCTCGTAGAGCTTTTCCTTTACCCGCTCCATCGGAAGATGATAGCAAGTCATCACGGAATCCCGATAGTCTGCGTAAAGCGCTCCGTCTTCCGTGTAGAGAACAAGATCATTCTCAGCCATCGAATCATCGCTCGCCATGGAAAATTGCTCCGTCTTCTCACCGTCTTCCTCATAGGAAGTGAAGAGCCCGTAGACAGCGCTCCACTCCCCGCAGAGAGCCTCCAACTCCTCTCCCGTGTACCCTTCCGCCTTGCCGCTGAGCTGCTTTTCCTTGCTCTCTCCGGCTGTCTCCTGCCCATCCTTTCCGCCGCAGCCGACCAAGAGAAAAGCGAGCAGCAGCAGGATAAGCCCTAGTCCGCTCCGCTTCTTCATACCTATTATCCCGCGTTTCATTGTTCTCTCCTCCCTTTCTTTGCACCGAGTCATCCCCCGGTCGTCACGCACTCCGGTCTCTGATTCCGTCTTTTCTTTCGCGCCAAGCCGCTTTCGTCCCTATCGCTCTACTGCTTTTGTCTACTTTTTATTGCATCTCTCCGTTATTTTGTAATTATTTATCAGCATCATAGCATGCTTTTTGAATTTATCAAACTGCTTTTCCGCAATAAAAAAACAGGCTTCGAGTCCCTCGGAAACCCGCTTACAAAGCGATTTTCTTCCGGAAGAACACCAAACCTGTCTCTGTAATATAAACACAGTCTCAATTCCGCTTGCCGAATTCCGGCGCGGAAACCAATCCTGTCTCCGTCAAGCGCAACACGCGCGTGCAGACCTCTTCGATATACTTTCTGTCGTGGGAGATGCTGATAACAGCCCCCGGGAACGCGGCCAACAGGCTTCGAATCACAGGGCCCGAGAGCGGCGAAAAGTTGCGTGTCGGCTCATCGAGTAGCAGGACGTTCGCATCCGAGAGGCTCATTTTGAGGAGCAAGACCTTGGCCTTTTGGCCGCCGGAGAGTTCCCGCATGGGGTGATCCATCTCCTCTGCCGTGAATTTAAGCGCTCCGAGATAGGTGCGAATTTTGGTGCGGACTGCCTTATCACCGCTGCTGTCCAAGAAGTCGACCGGGGTTCGTTCCAAGTCCAACAAATCCTCATAGTTCTGCGGCATATACTGCGCGCGGAGATCTTTTCGCGCGAGCAAATCCGCCGCAATTCTGCGAAGCAAGCTCGTCTTTCCCGCGCCGTTCTCGCCTATGATGCAGAGTTTTTCGGGCCCGCGCAATTTGAGGTGTATGTCTCTTGCCAACAGACGTTCACCGTCCGGCGTTTTCAGTTCCGCGAGGGCATAGTCAATCACTGTTTTACCCTGTGGCATCACTGCCGCCTCGCCGCCGAGCCGAAAGAAAATCGCCTCTTCCTGCTCCGGCACTTCGGTCATCTCCGCGTCTTCTTTTTCAAAGCGCTTTCCCATGGCCTTCACAACATGCATCTTGTCTTTTAAGTTCTTCCCCTCACCAGGTGCCTGACGGGAAACACTTGATAAGGCCCGCTCCACCGAGTTGTAGAGCCGAGCGTATTTTTCATCCCGGAGCCTTTTCTCCTTGCGCTCGTTCTCTGCCTGTTGGGTCTTTCGCACAAAAAGTTCCGCGCGCTGCTGCCGGTAGCGAAGATAGCTATCACGCACCACCGCATAGCGGCTCTCGCTTTTCCGCTTCAGCTGTTCTAAGTGAATCACCACAGTCGCCGTCCGCTCAATCAAGGTTTCATCGTGAGAAGTAAAGAGGACAATGCCTTCCCACTCATTAATCAGACTTTCCAATAATTCGAGCGTGGCAAGATCTAAGTCATTCGAGGGCTCGTCGAGCAAAAGTACCGTAGGCCGCTCCAAAAAGATACGGAGCAGCTGTGCCTTCACCTTCTCGCCGCCGGAGAGTGTGTCCATGCGCTGCTCTCCGTAAAAAAACTCCGGCGACAGGCGAAAGCGCGCAGCGAGCTCTGAGAGTTCCTTCGGACTGTAGTCAAAAAACGCATCCGTCGCCGAAAAGAATTCATAGACCGAGAGGCCTTTCCGCTCATCCGGCAGCTCCTGCGGCAAATACGAAAGCCGCTCTGTCCCCAAGATACGTTCACCGCCGCACTCCGCGTAGGCCGCGACAAGGGCGGGGTCAAAGATCCACTTGAGCAGGGTAGACTTCCCGTTTCCCTCCTCGCCGATGATAACCGCCTTATCACCGGTATTCAGAACCAGGTTAAAGTTCTCCAGAATGACGCGCAAATCGCGCCGATGTTCTATATTGAGATTCTTGATTTGGAGCAAGGACAGCCTCCTTTCTCAGCAGAAACAGCTTCAGTGACGAATGCGCCGCTGTAAGAGCACCGCGCCCCAGGCAAGAACTGCGTTTCCACCGAGGATCACGACAATCCAGAATATGGTCGCCTGTGCGCTCTGCTCCCGAATTTTTAAGAAGCTGTAGGGACCGGAGACCACTCCCGCCGCGTTTAAGAGTATCATGGGCACGGCATAAAGGAGGGTCGTAAAGAGCGCGCGGGAAATGTAGGAAAAGGATGCGAGTTCATCGCCGAAGAGAAATAAAATCAGGGATAAGAACGGGCAGAGAAGGTGGCTGAATAGTCTCGTGCCGTCGAGGAACTCATGTGCAAAACCGTTCTCCGGACCGAGTACCAGTAATACCACCGTGAAAGTCACAAGCAGGCAGCTTGTCGCAATAAAGCGGAGCAGCGTAAGCAGCCCTGCCTCGCTCCCTTTCACATTTCCGCCCCGGAAATAGGTCCAAAGATAGAGCGCCGAAGCGATGCCACAGAGCAGATTGGAATCCGTCGTGTAAAAGCGGAGTGTCGCTAACCCCTCGTCCGCAAAGCCGTGTACGACCACCGCCAGTTCAAAGAGCAAGAGCAGAACATGCCCGATCAGAATGGCTGCTCCCGGCTTGCTCCTTCCGCAATCTCTTAACTCCCTTGCTTGTTTTGTCTGATTTGTCATGAATTCCGTCTCCTATTCCGAAAACCATTGCTCTGCCGTCCCTTGCCCGATGCCCCTTAAACCGATGCAATGTGCGGCAAAAGAGCATTTGAGTGCCCGGTATACGGCAGTTTGAGTTGAATTCATTATAGGCAAAGCAAATAGACAACGCAATCAAAGGCGACAAGGAATTCAGGCTTTGCCGAGAAAACGGAGGGCCGATTTTCTCGCCTTTTCAATCGACTCGGACTCTGCCGCTTCCGCTGCCGCGGCGGATATCCACTTCTTTCCGAAGAGCGTCTGTGCCGCCTCTATCATGATGCCGGCAGCATTCAAGTCGCCCTCCTTCTGTATTGCTTCCGCAAAGGCAGTCTTCGTTCTCTCCCGCAAAACATCTGCCGCCACACCGTGGAACGAAAGCTGCATGAGCGCGGCTGCCGCCCAGGCGCGGCAGAGCGCATCCGAATCGCTCTGCATAGAGTCAATCAGAAGATTGATTTCCGACCCAGAACCGATCCAACCGAGGGCAATGATTTGCTTTCTTCGAAGCGCGATATCCGAAATTTCCCATCTTGCGGTCAGAAGTGCTGCCAGCTCTTTGGCGCGCGCGGCATAAAAGTCCCTGTGTCTTAACTGCGAGAGAATTTTGGCGGCGAGGTAAGCGGTATCTGCCTCTCCACCCTGTCTACAGTCCTGCTCATGGTCTTGCTGACAGTCCTGTTGACCGTCCTGTTCACCGTTTCGCTGCCGGATCTGTCCCGCGTCTTGCTGCAGTTTTTTTGCACCAAGCGTGTCGGTACTTATCTCCCTACCTGCACCCGAATCAACAGCTGTACCGACAGCTGCACTTGCGTCCGTTTTTGAAGCAGTCCCTAACGCTCTGAGCCACTCGAGCAAAAAAACAATCCCCGCTTCTCCGTGCCGGTCGAAGCTGTTCTCGAGCATAAGCGTTCCGCCCGCCGCCCAGTCCTCGCAGATCAGCGCATAGTGATAAGCGAGGTCATCGCTGCTCCCGAGCGCTGCAATGAGTTTAAGCCTCTCCCCGTCCGTTTTAATTTCCTCTGTCAGTTCACGATATGATTTCCGCAATGCCTCTCTCCTTCGATACTCCGTAGCGAATCATCAAAAGCCTGCACCGATTCGGTGCAGGCAAGCTTTCCATCCGGTAAGCGCTACTTTTGCTGTCGTTCCTCAATTCTATTTCCACTTCTGTTGCTGACACTGTTTTCAACTCTTCTTACCTAACTCTGTTTTCTGCTTCGCTTGCTTGGCGCTGTATCCCACAAGCTGCTCATTTCTTCGTATCACTATGCTTTCTTGTTTTTATCCCCAAACTGCTGTTTCCGGCTACCGCAAGCTAAGGATATCTCTTTATTCTTTCTCGTTGGCGTACTCCCGCACATACTCTAAGAAGTAGCGGACGCCGAGTTCCAAGGCACTCTCATCGATATCGAAGTAGGGGCTGTGCTGCGGGTAGCGCTGCGCCTCTTCCGAAAAGCCGCCGCCGAGGAACAGAAGGCACTTCGGCGCCTCGTACTTAGCAAAGTCCTCGCCGCCCATCTGCTGCTCCCAGTCGAGAAGATGATCTTTTCCGAAAACTCTTTCGGCTGCTCTCCGCCCCGTATCCACGCAGGCATCGTCGTTGATGGTCGGCGGCGGTCCCGGGTGATAATCGAGCTGAATCTCGGTTCCGGTCGCCATGGCAACGCCGTCCGCAACGCGGCGCAGCATCGCGGGATAGCGATCTCGTATCTCCGGATTAAATGTTCTCGCGGTTCCCATGAGATGTGCCTCTCCCGGTATCACGTTCGAGGTGGTGCCCGAGACAAACGAGGTCACACTGATCACCGCGGGTTCCAGCGGATTCAGTTCTCTTGAGACCAGGCGCTGCAGGGACATGACCAGCTCCGCCCCCGCCACAATCGGATCCACCGTCTGGTGCGGCAGGGCACCGTGTCCGCCCTTGCCTTTCACGTGAAAATCAAAGGTATCTGCCGCCGACATAACCGGTCCGTAGCGGAGCGAGGCATAGCCCGCAGGAATCTTACTCCAGATGTGCATGGCAATCAGACGGTCGCAGGCCAAGACTTCCGGTTCATCCTTCATAAGCCCCGCGCCGCTGTCCGCAATGAACTCCTCCGCGGGCTGGAATAAGAGCTTCACCGTAATCGTGAGCTCATCCTCCATCTTCTTTAAGAGCTTGGCTGTGCCGAGCAACATGGTGATATGTGTGTCATGCCCGCAGGCGTGCATACAGCCCTCATTCTCTGACTTCCATGCGACCTCCGAAAGCTCCGTGACCGGCAGCGCATCGATATCCGCGCGTATGCCGAGCACCTTCTCCTTGGAATGCTTCCCCGCTACGGTCGCAATCACCCCGGTCTTACAGACCTTCACATAGGGGATGCCGAGCGCATCCAAATAGTCACAAATCTTTTTCTGTGTATTGAACTCCTGCCAGGACTGCTCCGGGTGCGCATGAAAATAGCGGCGCAGTTCCACGAGTTCTTCGCGCAGCGCAGTTCCCTCTGCCAAAATATCAATCATAACAGCTTACCCCCTGACGTTTCTCTTATCGCGCGGGGACAAACACCGCTTCCGGCTTCCCCGCGCTCATCATGCTTTCTCCGTGTATCGCGTATCTGTAAGCTCTATCCCTGCTCAGAACGGTCCGTAGTGAATCTTGGTCGCGACAATCAAGGCTATCATACAGACCACAAATAACATCGTAATCAAGGGCGTGACAAACTTCCACCATTTCTTTAAAGGAATGCCCGCAATCGTTAAGAAGATGAGCAGGGTGCCGCTCGTAAACCAGAGCGAGTTCGTGAGACCGTCGCCGAATTGGAAGGCAAGTATCATCGTCTGCCGCGTCATGCCGATGAGATCCGCGAGCGGAATCAAAATGGGCATGAGTGCCATGGCTTTCGCGGAACCCGAGGTGATGAGACCGTTAAAAATCGCAATCACGAACATGACCGCAATCGCTGCGACCGGCCCCGGCAGACTCTTTAAAGGTCTCGAAATGCTGTAGATAATCGGGTCTATGATGCCGGACGCCGTGAGTATCCACTGAATGCCGCGCGCAAGGCCTATGACCAGAGCCGGTACCAGGCCGTCCTTCGCACCGGCGCAGATTGCATTCACAATATCGTTCGGCGCCATGCGGTTAATGAAGCCCGCCGCAATCGCCGTGAAGAGGAAGCAGGCCGAGAGGTCATTCATCGACCAACCGAATTTTGCAACACCCGCGATGGCCGTGATGAAAACCACGACAAAGAAAAGCAGGGAAAGACTCTGTCCGCCGGTCAGCGGCTCCCGCATCTCCTGCGAGTAATCGACCCGGAACTTGTCGCTGTCTAAGTCCGCAGTGAGCGACTGAATCTTTCCGCTCCGCACGCCGCGCGCATAGCGAAGGACATAGAGGATGATGATAAAGTCCGCGACGCAGAGCAGAATAAAGCGGAACAGGAAGCCCGAGAACATCGGGAGCTCCGCGATTTCATCCGAGATCCCGACGGTGTACACACTGGTCGGCGAGAACGAAAAGCTAATCATATCAATCATCGCCGAGCAGGCAATGCCTGTCATCAGATCGTAGCCGAGTGCCAGGCAGAGCGAGAGCACAATCGGTATAAAGGGCACAATCTGTTCGTTCCAGCCGAGAAAGCCGCCCAGTGCGCCTAAGATAATCATGATGAGCACAAGTATCATCTCGTGACCCACACGCTCCGACTTCGATAGGATGCGCGCAACACCCTTATTGAGTGCGCCGGTTCTCTTGTAGACTTCGATACAACCCGCGACCAGCATGACAAGGAACATCATACCCGCCGAGGAGACCAGGCCGTTCGGCACTGCCTGAAAGATTGCCTGCGGTCCCAGATAAATCTTATCCGTGACGTGATAGGAATTCGCAATGACCACCGTGCGCCCGTTCAGCTGCTCGCGCTCAAAGGCGCCCGGGCTGATGAAGAGCGAAAGAATATAGCATCCCACAATGACGAGAAACACAATGACAAACGCATTAATCGAGCCGCGTTTCTTTGTTTTGTTTACCTGTTCTCCCATGTTGCACCTCCGCACAACGTTTTGCTTTCCGTTTCCGTCTGATTCCTACTTAATTCCGAAAATCTGCTCCTTCCGCCCTTGTCTCCGCCGCCTCCCTTCGTTGCGCCCGGCGCTCTATCCAAAGACAGCCTCGACGCAAGTGCCTCTTACAATAAAGTCTCACTTTGTAACTTTGCTTTTCTTTATCATATACAGTTTGCGCAATTAATTCAACATTTAAGCGATATTATACAGCATTATTTCCCGCTATTATTTTACCTTTCGCATATATAT
>CAJPKN010000020.1 GCA_905370385.1 Stomatobaculum longum | reverse complement strand
GACTGTGCGAGTGCACAGTCCCTTTTTGCCTGCTTCCAAAGCAAGCAACTGCCGCAGAAAGCAGAATGCGAAGTGTAAATGGTTAGCGCCGGGAAGGCGGAAAGAATGCCCGAAAATACACTTGACGCAGTCGGAAATTGTGGTATACTAAACAGGATTTCAATTTCACAACCGGGAGGGAGGTTAGGCCGTTTCATGTCAAACGTGATTGTGAAAGAAAATGAAAGCTTGGACAGCGCACTGAGACGTTTCAAGAGAAACTGTGCGAAGGCAGGCATTCAGCAGGAAATTCGCAAGAGAGAGCATTACGAGAAGCCCAGCGTCAGACGCAAGAAGAAGTCCGAGGCTGCAAGAAAGCGTAAATTCAACTAATGCATAATTGACGCCCGGTCTCAACGAGACCGGGCGTCTTGCACGTATGAGGGAGTTAAGATGGGAAGCACAGAGCAGACAATTGATATCCCTGCAGAGTTAGAGAAAAATGTCTGCGGGTTCATGGATGTCAACCTTCACAAGATTGAGCGCACCCTGCAGGTCACGATGATAGAGCGTGACGGCAGTGTCAAGGTTATGGGCGAGGAGGGAAAGGTCAAAAAGGCCATTTCCGTCTTCGAGAATCTGGTTGCGCTCGCGCGGCGCGGCGAGACAGTCTCGGAGCAGACGGTCAACTACGCGCTCTCCCTCGCGTTTTCGGAGGGCGAGGAGAAGATACTCGAAATCGACCGGGAGCTCATCTGCCGCACGGCCTCCGGTCGGCCGGTGAAGCCGAAGACCCTCGGACAAAAGGAATATGTGGACAGCATACGGAAGCGCATGATTACCTTCGGCATAGGCCCGGCAGGTACCGGAAAAACCTATCTCGCGATGGCCATGGCGATACGCGCCTTCCGAGACGGAGACTGCGAGCGCATTATTCTCACGCGTCCCGCGATGGAAGCGGGTGAGAAGCTCGGCTTTCTTCCCGGCGATTTGCAGAGTAAAATCGATCCCTATCTGCGCCCGCTCTACGATGCCCTTTATCAAATTATGGGGCCGGAGAGCTATCTGCACAACGCAGAGAAGGGGCTTATTGAGGTGGCACCGCTCGCCTATATGCGCGGCCGCACCTTAGACAACGCCTACATCATCCTCGATGAGGCGCAAAATACAACGCCGTCGCAGATGAAGATGTTCTTGACCCGTATCGGCTTCGGTTCGAAGGCCATTATTACGGGTGACCTCACGCAAAAGGACTTGCCGGCGGATGCGATTTCTGGCCTCGACACGGCTTCCCGCGTCCTTTCGGGCATAGAGGAAATCGGCTTTTGTCGCCTCACGAGCCGCGATGTGGTGCGCCACCCCCTGGTGCAACAGATCGTGGATGCTTACGAGAAGTATGAGGAAAAGGAGAGCGCCGAGAAAAAGCGCCGCAATGCTTGGCGCAAGGACGCTAAGGGCAGAGGAAAAGGAAGTGAGCGAGGTGATAAGCGATGAGCCTTGAGATCTGCTATGAGGCGGAAGAGAGCCTGGAACTTCCCTATGAGGAGATTGCGGAGAAGGTGGTAAATGCCTGCCTTACGGCGGAGAACTGCCCCTTCGAGGCCGAGGTATCCCTGAGTTTTGTGGATGAAGAGGAGATACGGGAGCTGAACCGCGATTACCGCGAGATAGACCGCGAGACGGATGTGCTTTCGTTCCCCATGCTCGAGTTTGAAGCCCCCGCCGTGTTTCCGGAGGAAATCGGCGAAGAGGACATCAACCCGGACACGGGAGAGGTGCCGCTCGGCGACATCGTGATTAACGTACGCCGCGTCAAGACACAGGCGGCGGAATACGGGCACAGCGAGACCCGTGAACTTGCATTTTTGATTGCGCACAGCATGTTGCACCTGATGGGCTATGACCACATGGAGGAAGAGGAGCGCATGGGCATGGAGGCGCGGCAGAGAGAGATACTCGACGCGCTCGGCTATCGGCGCTGAAGAGCTGTATGGAAGAGAGAAGAGAGAATTTCGCTCCCCGAAGTAAGAAACCGAAATCCGGCGGCTTTTTGGCGCAGGGTTCCATTTATGCCGCATCCGGCGTCATTTCAAGTTTAATCGGCTTGGTATACCGCATGCCGCTTACACGCATCATAGGCGATGAGGGCAACGGCTATTATGCGGCAGCGTTTAATATCTATGCCATTGTGCTTTTGCTTTCGTCTTACAGCCTGCCGCTTGCGGTGTCCAAACTGATATCCGCACGTGTCGGTGCAAAAAACTATCGCAATGCGGAACGCATCCTTCACGCTGCGCTGCTCTATGCGACCGTGGTGGGCGGCATCGGCTTTACCGCAATCTTTTTCGGTGCAGACTGGCTTGCGGCTTCGTTTCTCCATACGCCGGAAGCCGCGTACCCGCTCCGTGCCTTGGCTCCGACCGTCTGGATTGTGTCCTACCTCGGCGTATGCCGCGGGTACTGGCAGGGGCAGTCAACCATGGTGCCGACCGCAATCTCCCAGATTGTCGAGCAGATTCTAAATGCGGGCGTCAGCGTGGGCGCAGCCTTTTTCCTGATGAAGTGGGCGGTGCGGCAGGGAAAAAACGAAGCTCTTTCCCGCGCGTTCGGGGCAATGGGCGGCACCATAGGAACCGGTGTCGGAGCTGCCTCCGCCCTTTTGATTTTCATGCTGCTTTTCCTGATGACACGGCGTTCAAGGCTTCGAAAAGCGCGCCGAGATTGCGAACACCCTGCGGAGAGTTATGAAGAAATTACGGAACTCCTGGTGCTCACCGTGGTCCCTGTCATACTCTCGACGGCAATTTACAATGTGAGCGGCATCCTCGACAATGCGCTGTTCGGACAGGCCATGTTTGATCTCGGGAAACAAGGAGAAATCGCGAAGCAGTACGGTGTCTATACCGGTAAGTATAAGCTTCTTCTCAATGTACCGATCATGATTGCAAACTCCCTCGGTTCGGCCCTGGTGCCTGCGCTCAGTCGTGCGGTCGGCGCAAATCAGAAAAAAGAAGTGCGGAAGAATATTGCGCTTGCTATTCGCTTTTCGATGATTGTTGCGATTCCTTCGGCCGTCGGGCTCGGGGTTATGGCGGATCCTTTGATTCCTCTGCTCTTCGGAAAGAGCGAGCTTGCAGTTCATATTATGCATCTCGGTTGTGCGAGCGTGGTCTTTTATTCGCTCTCCACGGTGAGCAATGCGATTCTGCAAGGAACCAACCACATGAAGGTTCCGGTTGCACATGCGGCGCTTTCGCTCGGTATTCACGTGTTGGTGTTGGAGACCCTGCTCCGCATCTTTGAACTCGGCATCGTCAGTATTGTGATTGCGGATATGGTGTTTGCGGTCAGCATGTGTATTCTGAACGCCGGGAGTCTCAAACGTCTCTTAAAGTATCGACAGGAGATCGGACGCAGCTTTCTTTTGCCGGGTTTCTGCGCGCTGCTCATGGGACTTGCGACCGCAGGTGCCAAAATCGCTTTAAAGCGGCTTACGGGCCGGGTTGTGTTCTATACCTTGCTGCCTATGCTTCTGGCGGTGGCGGTTTACGGCTCCCTGCTTCTGCTGACCGGTGCGATACGCGAGGAAGAATTGCTGCGTTTCCCGAAGGGAGCGAGCCTCTGCCGCCTTGCAAAGCGCCTGCATTTACTTTGAGAATGACGGAGAACGGATGATGAATGTTCTGGTGCTCGGCGGCGGCCCGGCAGGCATGGCGGCCGCAATCGCAGCGGCAAGAGGCGGCGCGGCGGTTACGTTGATCGAGCGAAATGACCGCATCGGCAAAAAGCTCCTGCTAACGGGAAACGGCAAATGCAATTTTACGAATCTGGATCTCCGGACCGAGCGTTACGACTGTGATGCGCCTGCGCTGATAGAAGAAGTTCTGAAACAATTTCCGCCGGAGGCCATAATACGCTTTATGGAAGAACTCGGGGTTCCTCCCCTTACGAAGCACGGCACTTGGATTTATCCGCACGCCGAACAGGCGGCCGCCGTACTGAATGCGCTCCGCACGGAACTGGAACGGCTCGGGGTGAAGATAGTGACGGAGGCTCGCATTCTGGGAAGCCGACAGAATCAAAAGGGCGGTTTTGCGGTGAAAACGGAAAAGGCCGAATTCCGCGCGGACCGCGTGGTGGCTGCACTCGGCGGTGCGGCGCTCCCAAGGACGGGATCCGACGGCAGCGGTGCGGAGCTTGTTGCAAGGCTGGGACTCAAGTTGCAGCCGCTTCGCCCGGCGCTCTGCCCGCTTCGTTCCGCAGATCGAGAGAATGCCTTTTTCCGTGCCTCTCAGGGGGTACGGGTACCTGCTGCCTTAAGCCTATGGGTGGACGGAAAGAAGGTGGCGGAAGAGAACGGAGAGCTCCAGCTCACAAAGGAGGGCTTTTCCGGGATTTCCGTCTTCCAGCTTTCTCTGCCTGCCGGACGGGCTTTGCAACATAAGCAGAGGGCAGAACTTATGCTGAATTTCCTGCCGGATTTGAAAGCGGATCTTACTTTCTTTGCGAAGCGCAGTGTGCAGCCCTTTGCGACGACTCTTGAAGCCTACGGAAACGGTCTTGTGCCGAAGAATCTCTGGCTTGCTCTTTTGCGGCGCGCAGGTCTCTCTGCGGGCATGTCGCCGACGAGCCTTCGGAAAACGGAACTCGCGGCAATCGCCGAACAGCTTACGGCAGCGCGCTTTCCGATTCAGGGACTTGCGGCTTACGATAAAGCGCAGGTTTCGGCAGGCGGAATCTCCTTGCGGGAACTAAATCCGAATACACTCGGAGCAAAACGAATGACAGGGCTTTATTTTGCCGGGGAAATTCTCAATGTGACGGGCCCCTGCGGCGGTTATAATCTTCACTGGTGCTTTGCGAGCGGTCTTCTTGCCGGGCAGAGTGCTGCTAACGATGAGGTTTTATGATGAATCGAATTTTTTCAAATCAGAAGGGTGGAACTCTGCTCTGCTATGTTCCGGACGGAGCGGAAGCGCCGAAGGTCGCGGGCATCTGTGCACTCTTAAAGGTTAAGTATAAGGAGCTCGGCAGTTCCGAACTGGATCGTCACATCGGCTTTTTGCTCACGGGGCAGGAAGTTGACGAGGAGAGCAGACGCGTCCTTGAGCCCGCGCCCGAAGCGGTGCGACTTAGGGAGCATGCACAGCCTTTCTTTCTGTTTTGCGGCTTCAGTGCCGCGACTTTCGACGCCTTTCTCGCACAGCTCCGGAAACAGAAGCTCCGCGCACCCCTAAAGGCTGCGCTCACGGAGACCAATGCGAGCTGGACCCTGCGCGAACTCTACGACGCAATCCGTGCGGAGCATGAGACCATGACGGGAGAAGTGCTCTGATGGCCATACTTTTAAACAATGTGAGCCTGCCGGTGCGCCATACGGAGGAGATGCTCCGGAAAAAGGTGGCGAAACTGCTACGGATTCGGGAACAAGAACTCGGGGAAATCGAGATTGTGCGCCGCTCGATCGATGCGCGAAAAAAGCCGGAGGTGAACTATGTCTACCTGCTTCGGCTAAAGCTCGCACACGAAGCAAAGTTCTTAAAGCTCCCGAATGTAAGTGCGGATACGCGCGCTCCGTACAAGCTCCCGAAACGAGGGGAGAACGCGCTTGGTTCGCGTCCGGTCATCATAGGCAGCGGCCCCGCCGGACTCTTTGCGGGCCTCATGCTCGCGGAAGCGGGATACCGCCCCATTATTCTGGAGCGCGGACTGCCCGCGAGAGAGCGGAAACAGGCGGTCGATGCCTTTTGGACGGGTGGGAAGCTTAACCCGAACTGCAATGTCTCCTTCGGCGAGGGCGGTGCCGGGACTTTTTCCGACGGCAAGCTGAATACCCTGGTCAAGGACAATGCGGGCAGGAACCGTAAGGTCCTCGAAGTTTTTTGCAACTACGGTGCGGACAGTGCGATACTCTATGAGCAAAAACCCCATCTCGGAACCGATCGACTGATTGAAATCGTGACCGCAATGCGGGAAGAAATTGAGCGGCTCGGCGGCGAGTTACGCTTTTCTTCGCGCGCTGCGGATTTTTGTGTCGAAGGGGACAGGCTGCGCGCGGTCTTTGTGGAGAAGACGGACGGCACAAAGTACGAGCTGCCCTGTGAAGTACTGATTGCCGCGACCGGACACTCGGCGCGCGATACCTTTCGGACGCTCCACGCGCGGGGCTTTCAAATGGAGGCCAAGGCCTTTGCGGTCGGCTTTCGCGTGCAGCATAGACAACGTGATATCTCGATATCGCAGTACGGCCTGAAAGAAGTCGGCTTTTTGCCGCCCGCCCCCTATAAGCTCACGGCAAAGACGAGCTCGGGCCGCGGCGTCTACAGTTTCTGCATGTGCCCGGGCGGCTATGTGGTCAATGCTTCGAGTGAGGCGGGAGGCACGGTGGTGAACGGCATGAGCTATGCGGACCGCGGCTCGGCGAACGCAAATGCGGCCATCATCGTCTCGGTGGGGCCTGAGGACTTTCTGCGCTACGGCGAGGGCGTGCTCGCGGGGCTTTCCTATCAGGAGGTCCTTGAGCGTCGCGCGTATCAGGCGGGACAGGGACATATTCCGGTGCAGCTTTACGGCGATTTTATCGCAAAGCGCGAGAGCCGTGCCTTCGGCGGCACAGAGCCCTGCTTTGCGGGACAGTATCGCCTTGCCGCTTTGAACGGCATTCTGGATACACCGCTCGAGGAGGCCTTCCTTGAGGGAATGGCGAGTTTCGGGCGTCAGATCAAGGACTTTGACGCGCCGGATGTCATCCTGGCGGGTGTTGAAAGCCGAACGTCTTCGCCGATCCGTATCCTTCGGGACAGCGAATTGCAGGCCAACATACAGGGCTTTTATCCCTGCGGCGAGGGAGCCGGCTATGCCGGCGGCATTACCAGCGCCGCGATGGATGGCATACGGGTCGCGGAGGCGGTGATCGCTCGCTATACACCGAAGTACTGAGGAATGCATTCGGTCACAAAGAGTTCACATAAATATATTATGTTAATATCGGTTCCACGGAACCGCGGAAAGGTTTTGGGTTTATGGAGGAAAGCAAAAAGCAGTCACTCTTTGTGGCGCAGCTAAAGGATACCATTGAAGAGAAGAGCAAGCGGCTTGGGCGTCCGGTGCGCTATCACATCACAACGATGGGCTGCCAGATGAATGCGCGCGATTCGGAGAAACTCTCCGGCATACTCGCGGAAATCGGCTGTGAGGAGATTCCGACCGAGGACGCGGACATCCTCCTCTTTAATACCTGTACGGTGCGCGAGAACGCGAATGAGAAGCTCTACGGGCATCTCGGCATTGTGAAGCACTTTAAAAAGCTGAATCCGGACATGCTAATCGGCATCTGCGGCTGTATGATGCAGGAGAAGGACGAAGTGCTGCGCATTCAGAAGAAGTATCACTTCGTGGATCTTGTCTTCGGCACCCATAATATCTGGAAGTTTCCGGAGTTGCTCTACGCGGTCGAGGCCGAGAATCAGCGCGTCATCGACACGGCGGAAGAGAGAAATACCTTCCGGGATCACATGCCCGCGCGCCGAAAGACCTGGTTTAAGTCTGGCGTGAACATCATGTACGGTTGCAATAACTTTTGCACATACTGCATCGTCCCCTATGTGCGCGGCAGAGAGCAGTCGCGCGAGGCGGAGGATATTGTGCGCGAGGTGAAGGCGCTCGTCGCGGACGGCGTAAAAGAAATCATGCTGCTCGGGCAGAATGTGAATTCCTACGGCAAGGGGCTTGAAGGGGGCGAGAGCTTTGCCTCCCTGCTTGAAAAAGTATGTCAGGTCGAGGGCCTGGAGCGCATACGCTTTATGACGCCGCACCCGAAGGATCTCTCCGATGATCTGATTGAGACCATCAAGCGAAATCCGAAGATTTGCCGCCACATTCACCTCCCGCTCCAGTCGGGCAGCAGTAAGATTTTGCAGCGCATGAACCGCCGCTACACGAAGGAGTCCTACCTCGCGTTGGTCGAGAAAATACGGCGGGAGCTCCCGGAAGTGGGACTCACGACAGACATTATTGTCGGCTTCCCCGGGGAGACGGAAGAGGATTTTCAAGATACGCTCGATGTGGTATCCCGCGCTTCCTATCAGGCGGCTTTCACCTTTATTTACTCTAAGCGGAGCGGTACGCCGGCCGCGGAGTTTGAGGATCAGGTGCCGGAGGATGTGGTTGCGGACCGCATGAAGCGCCTCATTGCCCTGGTGCAGCAGTTTGCCTCAAAGGCAGCGGACCGCGACGAAGGGAAAATAGAGCCTGTTTTGGTCGAAGAAGTGAATGCGCAGCGCGCGGGCTATGTGACGGGGCGGCTTTCCAACAATTTAATGGTACATTTCCCCGGTGACGAGAGCTTAATCGGCGCAGTGGTACCGGTTTTACTGAGGGAATCCAAGGGCTTTTATTACATGGGAGAGAGGAGGGACTAAAGTGGCGCTTTCGCCTATGATGACGCATTACCTGGAGACCAAAAAGGCCTATCCGGACAGCCTCTTGTTCTATCGCCTCGGCGATTTTTACGAGATGTTCTTTGAGGATGCGCGCCTGGTGTCAAAGGAGCTTGAGCTCACTTTGACCGGCAAGGAGTGCGGACTCGAGGAGAGAGCCCCGATGTGCGGTGTCCCCTTCCATGCCGCGGAGACCTATATCAACCGTCTCGTGAAAAAGGGCTATAAGGTCGCGGTCGCGGAGCAGATGGAAGACCCGAAGCTCGCGAAGGGGCTTGTGAAACGCGAGGTTATACGCGTTGTGACCCCCGGAACCGTCACGGCAGCCGGGGCGCTTGAAGAGGAGAAGAATAACTACCTCGCCGCAGTCGTTGAGGACGGCGGTCGCTACGGTTTGGCCCTCGCGGATATCTCGACAGGCAGCTTCCTTGTGACAGAAGCGGAGGGGAAGAAGGAGCTCGGCGACATTTTGTCGGAGTTTCATCCGGCAGAGCTTTTAAAGAAGGAGAGCCTTACGCTGGATGGGGTGCTTCGCACGGATGAAGAAATTGCGACCAGCATACTGTCAGACTCTGCCTTCTCAAAGGAAAGTGCCGTCAGCTTACTCTGCGGGCATTTTCACACGGCTTCGGTCGAAGCCCTCGGCTTGGCGGACTATTCGCTCGGAACGCTATCGGCCGGCGCGGTGCTCCGCTATCTCTATGACACGCAGAAGAGTCAATGCGAGCTCATCACCGAGCTCAAGGCTTATCGCGGCAATACTTATCTCTTGATCGATGCGGCCTCTCGGCGAAATCTTGAGCTCACGGAGACCATGCGGGATAAGAGTAAGCACGGCTCGCTGCTCTGGGTTTTGGATCGCACCAAGACCGCGATGGGCGCGCGCTTCCTTCGGAATCTTATCGAAAAGCCACTTCTTAGTCTTGAGACCGTTGAGGCCAGACAGGACGCAATCCAGGCATTTCTGGAGCGCTACATCGACAGAGAAGAGCTGAGAGAGTATCTCGCCCCGATTTATGACATGGAGCGCCTCATGGGGCGCATTACGCTCGGCAGCGCAAACGCGCGGGATATGCTCGCCTTTTGTACTTCGATTGCGGCTCTGCCGCCGATACGGGAGCTTCTCAAGAGCTTTTCCGCGCCGCTCTTACAGCAGTTTGCGAACGAGCTCGACGATTTAAGCGATCTCTGCGCCCTGCTTCGCTCCGCCATCGCGGAGGATCCGCCGCTCACGCTTCGAGAGGGGCATATTATTCGAGAAGGCTACCACGAGGATGTGGACCGCTACCGGCGGGCAAGCAGCGAGGGCAAGCAGTGGCTCGCGGAACTCGAGGAAAAAGAGCGCGCTAAGACCGGCATCAAGAATCTAAAGATTAAGTACAACAAGGTATTCGGCTATTATTTTGAGGTGACGAATTCCTTTCTCTCCCAGGTGCCGGATTACTTCCGGCGGCGGCAGACGCTCGCCAATGCAGAGCGCTACACGACCGAAGAACTCGGGAAGCTCGAAGAGAGCATACTCGGCGCGGAGGAGAAACTCCTCACCCTTGAATTCGATCTCTTTCAGGAACTGCGACAGAAGCTTTCCGCGGAAGTTGCACGCATTCAAAAAAGCGCCGGCATCGTGGCCTACCTTGACGCGCTGCTCTCTCTTGCGGATGTCGCGGAGCGCTATCACTATGTGAGGCCGAAATTAACGGCAGACGGTCCCCTGCACATTGTGGGCGGGCGCCATCCGGTCGTGGAACGCATGATGGAGAGCGGGCGCTTTGTCGAAAACGATACCTTACTCGACAGCGAGGAGAATCGCATCGCCATCATTACCGGTCCCAATATGGCCGGAAAATCCACCTATATGCGTCAGACCGCGCTGATTGCGCTGCTTGCGCAGACGGGCTCTTTTGTGCCGGCGGAGCGCGCGGAGCTCGGACTTTCCGACCGCATCTTTACGCGTGTCGGGGCATCGGACGATCTGGCTTCCGGGCAGTCCACCTTCATGGTTGAGATGACAGAGGTCGCAAACATTCTTCGAAATGCGACGAAGAAGAGTCTCATTATTCTCGATGAAATAGGACGCGGCACTTCGACCTTCGACGGTCTCTCGATCGCCTGGGCGGTGGTTGAGTATCTTGCGGTCGGACGCCTTTCGGGGGCAAAAACGCTGTTCGCGACCCACTACCACGAACTCACCGAGTTGGAAGGCAGCATACCGGGGGTCAATAACTACTGCATCGCGGTGAAGGAGCAGGGAGATGAAATTGCCTTTCTCCGAAAAATCATCAAGGGCGGTGCGGACCAGAGTTACGGCATTCAGGTCGCGAAGCTCGCGGGTGTACCGGCGGCGGTTACGGCGCGGGCGCGGGAAATCGCGGAAGAACTCTCGGGTGCGGATATTGCCGCGCGCGCCCGAGAACTCGCATCGCGCGGGGCTGACTTGCCGTCCGTACCCGCTTCCGAGCAGAACGCGAAACCTGTTGTCACGGAGGCAGAGCTTAAGGTTCTGAGACAACTCAGAGAAATCAATCTCTCGGAGCTCACGCCGCGCGCGGCCATCGATCTTCTTTACGGTATACAGGAGACACTATGAGCATTCAGCTTCTCGATGAGAGCACCATCAATAAGATTGCGGCGGGCGAGGTCATTGAGCGCCCCGCTTCGATTGTGAAAGAACTCACGGAAAATGCGATCGATGCCGATGCGAGCGTCATTACGATAGAGATACGCGACGGCGGCATTTCGATGATACGTGTGACGGATAACGGCGGCGGCATCCCGGCGGATGAGGTAAAGACCGCCTTTCTTCGCCATGCGACTTCCAAGATTCAGCGCGCGGAGGATATCCTGCATGTTCGGAGCCTAGGCTTTCGCGGTGAGGCGCTCGCCAGTATCTCGGCGGTTTCCCGCATTGAGCTCATCACAAGGCAGCGGGATGCACTGACCGGTATACGCTACGCGGCCGAGGGCGGCAAAGAGACGGTATTTGAAGAAGTCGGGGCACCGGGCGGAACGACCGTCATCACCCGCGATCTCTTCTTTAATACGCCGGTGCGGCGCAGCTTTTTGAAGGCGGCGGTCACCGAGACCGCGCATGTCGCGGCGCTCGCGGAAGAACTGGCGCTGTCGCATCCGGAAATCTCCATCCGTTTTCTTGCGAACGGACAGAGCCGCTTTCATACGAGCGGGAATCGAGAAGTGAAGGACATCATCTATCAGCTCTACGGCAGGGAGATTGCGAGTAAGCTGCTTCCGGTTTCGCGAACGGAACAGGGCTTTTCGGTGCAGGGCTTTATCGGCAGACCGGAGATTTCAAGGGGAAGCCGTGCCCTAGAACACTACTGCGTGAACGGGCGCTATATCAAGAGTCCGCTGCTCGCAAAGGCGATAGAGGACGGCTACGGCGACCGCATGATGCAACATAACTTCCCCTTTGCGGTACTCTTTCTTGAGACGGATCCGGAGACAGTCGATGTGAATGTGCATCCTACCAAACGGGAAGTGCGTTTTTCGGACACCCAGGCCTGCTACCTCTTTCTGCGTTCCGCGGTGGAGGATGCGCTGCAGCGCGCGGAGTTGATTCGTCTTTCCTCTCTGCAGGAAGAAAACAAAAAGAAGGCTACACAAAGTGCGGCGCTCGGACGCGACTCCGTTTCTCAGGAAGAAGTGCGGGCGGGTGTACGTCCGCAGCACAAAAAACCGCCGGAACCTTTTGAGACGCAGCGCTTAACGGAAGAGCGTAAGCGGGAGGCAGAAGAGCAGGCGCTCTCGCTTTCCTCTTTTCTCTCGGCCTACGGGCAGCGGCAAATCAATCAGAGCGCGAAGGCGGAGAACACAGGGACGAGCGAAAGCAAGACGGCGGAGAGCCACACAAAGCCGGACTCCGAGCAGACAGCGGACAGAGAGTCGGTTTCGGAGCGCAAGGCTGTCGCCGAGGAAAAACCGGCGTTTGAAACTGTGGAACGCGGGGGGCAGTATGCGCTCTTTCGGCCTGAGGAGAGAAAAAATCTCCGCTTAATCGGCGCTGTTTTTGACACCTACTGGCTCGCGGAACGCGGAAATTCACTCTATCTCATCGATCAACATGCGGCACACGAGAAGGTGAACTACGAGAGGCTGCTTGCGTCTTATCGAAAGCAGGAACTCAGTTCCCAGCGTTTGGAACCGCCGCTCCTTATCACCCTGAGTGCGGAAGAGCAGGCGTTGCTTGAGAGTGAGCGGGAGAGCTTTGAAAAAATCGGTTTTTCCGTCGAGCATTTCGGCGGTTCCAGCTATGCGGTGCGCGCCGTGCCGAATATTCTGCCCTCTGTCCTAAAGGAAGAGCTCTTAAAGACCATGTTTGCGAGTCTCGCGGAGGGACAGCGCGCGGACGATGTGCCACTCCTCATTATCGAGAAGACGGCATCCATGTCCTGTAAGGCGGCAATCAAGGGAAATCAGCACATTTCGCTTGCGGAGGCGGAAGCCCTGCTCGATGAGCTCTTTTCCCTCGAAAACCCCTACAACTGCCCGCACGGCAGACCGACCATCATTGAACTCACAAAAACAGAACTGGAACGGAGGTTTAAGCGCATTGTGTGAGAAACAGACGCTGATTGCGCTCACCGGCCCCACGGCGGTCGGAAAAACCGCGCTCTCCCTTGCACTTGCCAAAGAACTGAACGGTGAAATTATCTCCGCGGATTCCATGCAGGTATACCGCGGCATGGACATCGGGACGGCAAAAATTCGAACAGAAGAGATGCAGGGAATTCCGCACCATCTGATCGACATTCTGGAGCCCGAAGAGAATTTTGACGCGATGCAGTTTCAGCAGCGCGCAACGAATGCGATAGCGTACATTCAGGCGCGCGGCAAAGTCCCGATTTTGGTCGGCGGAACCGGATTTTATCTGCAGACCGTACTCTACGATGTGCCCTTCTCCGAAGAAAGCCGGGATGAGGCCGTGCATGCGGCCCTAGCGGCGCGAAGAGCCCGCGAGGGGATGGCGGCGCTCTACGCGGAACTCACCCGGGTCGACCCGGAAGCTGCGGCCCAAATTCATCCGAACAATGAGAAGAGGGTCCTCCGTGCGCTTGAGTACTATCTTTCGAGCGGCGATAAAATCTCGCTTCACAATGCGGCGGCGAGGGAGCGCCGCTCCCCCTACCGCCTCTTCTACTTTGTGCTCAATATGGACAGAGCCTCGCTCTACCGTAGAATCGATGCCAGGGTGGAAGCAATGTTTGAGGCGGGACTCGTCGAGGAAGTGCGTACACTTGCTCTGCGGGGCGTACCGCGGACAGCGACTTCTATGCAGGGCATCGGTTACCACGAGCTCTTTCCTTACCTCGACGGAGAGGCAGAGCTATCGGTCTGCAAGGAACAGGTTAAAACGGATACGAGACATTTTGCAAAGCGCCAACTCACCTGGTTTCGCCGGGAGAGAGATGCGCGGTGGTTTATGCGGGAAGACTATGCCTCCGAGGAAGCGATACTCGAAGACATGCTGCGCCGCGTTCGTGACAGAAGGGAAGATACCGAATGAGCGAGAACTTTGAAGAGAGCCTCCATGATATTTACCGTGCGGCGGGACTGTCGGAGCGAATCATGAAGCTGGGACAAGAGGCAGAGGCGCAGTGCAAGTCACGCTTTGCGGAAATCGATGCGATTGCCGAGTACAACCAAATGAAGGTACTCAATGCGCTGAGAAAGCATCGCATCGGTGAAGCACATCTTTCGCCGAGCACCGGTTACGGCTATAACGACCTCGGCCGTGATGCGTTGGAGGCAGTTTACGCCTCTGTTTTCGGCACCGAGGATGCACTGGTTCGCGCGCAGCTTGTGAGCGGCACCCATGCGCTTACGGTTGCGCTCTTCGGAAACCTGCGCCCGGGCGATGAGATTTTTTCTCCGGTCGGCAAGCCCTATGACACCCTGGACCAGGTGATCGGGATACGGCCGCAGTGCGGAAGCCTCAGGGAGTACGGGGTCAGCTATCGCCAGGCGGATTTAAAAGAAGACGGCAGCTTTGACTTTGAAGCGATTCGAGCGGGTATCAACGAGAAAACGCGCCTAATCGAAATTCAGCGCTCCAAGGGTTATTCCGCGCGGAAAACACTCTCGGTCGATGAGATTGCGGAGCTGATTCGCTTTGTCAAATCCGTGAAACCGGATGTCATCTGCATGGTGGACAATTGCTACGGCGAATTCGTGGAGCGCCATGAACCGAGCGAATACGGCGCAGACCTGATGGTTGGCTCCCTCATCAAGAACCCGGGAGGCGGTCTTGCACCGATCGGCGGTTACATTGCCGGAAAACGTGAGTACATCGAGAACGCAGCCTATCGCCTCACGGCGCCGGGCCTCGGAAAAGAACTCGGCGCTTCGCTCGGTGTCACGCGCCAGTTTTTCCAGGGACTCTTCCTCGCGCCTACCGTCACGGCCTCCGCGGAGAAGGGGGCAATTTTTGCGGCGCAGCTCTATCAGAATCTCGGCTTTGCGGTGAAGCCGCGGGCGGAAGAGCTCCGTCATGATATTATTCAGTCTGTCGACTTACAGTCTCCGGAGGCGCTGTCTGCTTTCTGCATCGGCATCCAAGCTGCCTCCCCGGTGGACAGCTTTGTGACACCGGAGGCCTGGGATATGCCGGGCTATGAGGAGCCTGTTATCATGGCGGCCGGCACATTTGTCTCCGGCGCTTCGATTGAGCTCTCGGCCGACGGTCCCATGCGTCCGCCATACACCGCCTTTTTCCAGGGCGGACTCACCTATGCCCACGCAAAAATCGGCGTGCTCATGTCCCTCCAGAAGCTTGCGGACGCCGGGCTCGTTTAAACTGTGCTATAATAAAAACGTATTTCCTCACTGTGCCTGGAGAGCTTGGGAGGAAGACGAATGATAAAGTTGAGAGATGTACGGCCGGAAGAAAGACCTGCTGAAAAGGCAAGACGCCTCGGCATTGCAAGCCTGAGCGACCGCGAATTGCTCTCCCTTCTCTTGCGGAGCGGCTGCCGAGGGCAGGATGTCACGGCACTCTCTGCGCTGGTTCTCGAGATGGAACCGCGGCGGGAAGGCCTGCTCGGACTCTTACACAACAGCATGCAGGACTACATGCGCCTTCGCGGTGTCGGAGAGGCAAAAGCCTTGCAGCTTGTTGCCATCGGAGAACTATCGAAGCGCATATGGCGGCGCGAGGCCGCAAAGAATCTGACGACAGCCTTTTCGGATCCCGGGCTTTGCGCGCGCTATTATATGGAGGCCCTGCGCCACCTCGAGCAGGAAGAGCTGCATGCGGCCTTTCTCGACACCAAACTGCGCTTTATCAGCGATCAGCTCCTGAGCCGCGGCTCGGTGGATGCCTCCGTCGTCTCTGTGCGGGAGCTCATGATTGCCGCGCTCCGTGCACGGGCCGTGCGTATGATACTCGTGCACAATCACCCGAGCGGAGATCCGCGTCCCAGCGCGGACGATCAACGCGTGACCGCAGAAGTGCAGGCGGCCGCGAAGCTCATCGGCATTCCGCTGGAAGATCACATTGTCATCGGAGATAATGCCTACTACAGTTTTAAGGAGTGGGGTCTATTGTGAAAATATCGAATAACCGTTTGGTTCTCATTGTTCTCAGCGTATCCTGCGTCGGAATGATAGGACTGACGACAATTAAAAACGAACAGCTTCGCCCCATCCGGACTGCGGTGGGTTATTTTCTGTTGCCGGTCCAGACCGGTGTGAATCGGGTGGGCAGTGCGGTTTACAGCAATTTCAAGAATCAGGAGAAAATGCGGACCGCCCTCGCGGACAATGAATCTCTGCGCGAACAAGTTGCCACACTCACCATGGAAAACACGCGTCTGCAGAGCGACAGCTACGAACTGAGTCGTCTTCGCAAACTCTATGAGTTGAATCAGACCTACGGACAGTATCGTATGACGGGAGCCAGGGTCATCGCGAAGGATACCGGAAACTGGTTTCACGTGTTCCGCATTGACAAGGGGGCGCGCGACGGCATCAAGCCGGATATGAACGTAGTCGGTGACGGCGGCCTCATCGGCATCGTGACCGATGTCGGCGATAACTATGCGACGGTTCGTTCGATCATCGATGATGTGAGCCGCGTGAGTGCCATGGCGATTCAGTCGAACGATACCTGTATTGTCTCCGGCAATCTGCAGCTCTATGCCAACGGCAAGTTAAAAATCAGCGATATCACCGACACGGCGGATATCAAAGACGGCGATGCCATTGTGACGAGCACGGTGAGTTCCAAGTTTTTGCCGGGTATTTTGATCGGCTATGCCGGGGATCTGAAGACCGACCCGGACAGACTCACGCGGAGCGGAACCTTGGTCCCGGTGGCTGATTTTGAGACCATACAGGAAGTTCTGGTTATATTGGACCTTAAGTCGGAGATGCGGGAGGACGGCAGCTTTGAGACGCCGCGGACATCGCTGCCGGATCCGGAAAGTCTGACCGCTGCCGAAACCTCTGCCGCGGAAGAAAGCAGCGCAGCTTCGGAGACGATGGCGGGGGAAGAGAGCGGTGCCGCTGCTGAGACTGCCGCAAGCGAGACGACGGCCGAAGCCACAACGGCTGCGAGTACCACCGTCGCGAGTACCACGGCTGCGAGAACGACGGCCGCTTCTACGACCGCTGCAAGTACCACGCGTGCGACCGAACCCCGCCGTGAGACGACGGAAGCACGACGAGAGACGAGACGGCGAGAGACCTCTGCTTCCACGGAAAGAAGACAGCAAGAGACAGAGAGAACGCGTACCGAGACAACGGCAGCACAGCCCCAGGAGAGTGCGGCGGCCACCGAACCCGTGCAGACAGTCGAAAGTTTGCCGAGTAACCCTTGAGGAGGCCCTCATGAAGCGTACCCTCTTAAATTTACTTGTGCTGGTTGCGGCCTTTGCGCTGCAGAGCTCCATCCTGCCTTTTATTCCCTTCCTCTCGGCGACGCCTAATTTGATTCTTATTTTCACCTTTGCCTACGCCTTTATTTACGGGCAGAGGGACGGCATGCTCTACGGCCTTGCGGCGGGATTGCTCATGGATTTGTTTCACTCGGGCGCCTTCGGCTTTTTCACGCTCTTTTTTGTGTGGATCGGCTTTTTAAACGGAGCCCTCTCGAAATACTACTATGAGAGCTACATCACGCTGCCGCTGTTACTCTGCACCATCAACGAGTTTCTCTATAACTTCTACATCTACGTGTTCCGTTTTGTCATCCGGGGCAAATTCGATTTTCCGTTTTACTTCCGAAATATCGTATTTCCCGAGATTATCATTTCCCTGTTGTTTACGCTGGTCATCTACCGCTTCTTCCTATGGTACAACCGTAAGCTAGAGTTCCTGGATCAGAGGCGGGCGACTGTCTGAGGAGAAATCAGTGCTGAGAGATTTTCTGGAATTACTGCGCGAACGCTTTGCAGAACTGCGCAGAGAGGTAAAAACGTCGCGACTCTTTATATTGGGCCTCGGCTATATGGGGCTGCTCGCAGTCATGGTCTTTCGCCTGTATCAGCTGCAGATAATCAACGGAGAGTCTTACCAGAAGAACTATCTGCAAAAGACCGAGAAGACGGTGTCCATTCCCGCGACACGCGGCAATATCTTTGATACAAACGGAAAGCTGCTGGCGTATAACCGTCTGTCCTATAATGTGACCATCAAGGACAGCGGCGAATACAGAAAGCTCGCGCAGCGCAATCTCATGTATTATCGTCTGATCCGGATTTTGAATGCGCACGGGGAGACCGTGACAGGACGTTTGGAAATCGGTCTGAACGACAACGGCGCGTTTTACTTTACGAGCCCCAATGAGGAGGCCAGAAAGCGTTTTCTCCGCGACTTTTACGGTTTAAAGCGAGTTACGGAATTGACCGGTGCTTCCGGGAAATACCCCTCGGAAATTACTGCCGAAGAGTTGCTGAACAAGCGTTTTCAAAGCTATAAGTTAAATGAGCTGAAGGATGAAGAAGGTAATCCGCTGAGTCTCAGCAATTTGGAGAAGCTGGAACTCGTGAATATCCGCTATACCATGGGGCTCACAGCGTATCGAAGCTACGAGAGCACCGTTGTTGTGACACACGTGAAGGATGAGACCCGAGTCGACATTCTCGAGAATCAGGCAAAGTTGCTCGGTGTCAACTGTGAGCAGACCACGGAGCGTGTCTATAACGATGCGGTTCCGTTCTCATCGCTGATCGGATATGTCGGTAAAGTGCCGGATGAGCAGTTAAAAGAGTTGCGCGAAAAGAATCCGGACTACAGTCTCAGCGATACCATAGGACGCACCGGCATAGAAGAGTACATGGAGCAGGATCTGCACGGCAAAAAAGGCTCCCGTACCATGTATGTCGATAACGTCGGCCACGTGATGGAAGTGGAGAGTGAGACCGAACCGGTCGCGGGTAACGATGTGTACCTCTCAATCGACCGTGACTTACAGGTCGGTATCTATCATCAGCTCGAGCAGCATCTCGCTGGTATACTCGCCGCAAAGCTGGTGAATGAGGACAATCCGAACAACGATACCACGGACTCAACGGCACGCCTCATTCCGATTAAGGATGCTTACTACCAGCTGATCGGAAACAATGTACTCTCTCTGGATCACATCAAGGGCGAGTCTGCGAGTGAGACCGAGCGTTTTATCGCGGAGCGTCTTCGCAGCTACGGGGAGAGTTCTTTGGCCGCGATGCGATCCCAACTCATGGATTCCGCCCCGCTCAATATGGCGGAACTTCCGAACGATCAGCGCGCATTTCTCTATTTCCTCTATACCTATCTCGCTTCTTCGGAGAGCGGTATTGTTGAGAAAGATCAGATTGACAGCAGCAAAGATTACTATGCCCGTTGGAAGGCAGACTCCATTTCGCTGCGCGAATTCCTCCAGGACGGTATTAAAGACGGTTGGATCAACACCACCGCAGTGAAGGGAGTCAAAAAATACGCGGGAGCGGAAGAAGTCTATCAGGCTTTGATCGATTCTTCGCTGGAAGAACTGAAGAGTAATTCCGACTTTGAAAAGCTGCTCTGCCAATACATGAT
>CAJPKN010000019.1 GCA_905370385.1 Stomatobaculum longum | reverse complement strand
CCCAGAACGAGTATACCACAAATAGAAAATATCGCCACCTGACACGCGAAAAGCGCGCACAGATTGTGGTGCTATTTACTTTGCGCCGATGCTATAATAAAACGAATTCTGTCTCAATGACTCGGAAAGGATATGCTATGGCCTTTGATTATCCGGTGATACTCAGCAAACGCGGCGAGCGTTTTCTCGCCTCTTTTCCGGACTTTCCCGGCTGCTACGGTGAGGGTTCCGACCGCCTTGATGCAATGGAAGATGCGCGCACGGAAGGCGTAAATTGCATCCTTCAAGAACTCGAAGAGGGAAACCCGCTTCCGCCCCGCTCCCTCCTCGATGAACTCTGTCTCCGCGAGGGCGAGGAAGCCGTGATGCTGACCCTCACCCTGCCCCGCGAAGAAAATTGGAGTTGGCTCGGGTAAATTGTCTTACTCCCATGTTTTCCATACTTCCGGTCGGAATCCCACGGTCGCGGCGGCACCGTTACGCACGATGGGCTGCCGCATAATCTCGGGGTGTTCAAGCAGAAACTGCTCCCTGTCCTCTTCCGGCGTGTGCTGAAACCAAATAAGGGTCTCCTTTGCCTTCGCGCCGGGGTCGACCAATGCTTCCGCACTGCCGAGTGCCCGACAAACCGCGCGGAGTTCCCCCTTGCTGAGCCCCTTCTCAAATAAATCCACGCGCTGCACCGGGATGCGACGCTCCTTAAAGTAGCGCTCGGCCTTTTTCACATCAAAATTCTTCCCACCGCCGAAAATCTGAATGTTCATCTTCCTCTTCCTTCCGAATTCCCTGTAAGACTTATCGAAATTGTCGCAGCCTTTTTGAACACGTCCGAGCCTCTCCGGTCCGGCTGAAACAATATGCCGAAATCGTTTTATTACCGCTCCAATATCCCCTTCTCTTCCGCCTGCGCCCGCAGTTCAAGAAGAGCCGCATTGCCGCTCCCGATCGGCGGTTCGGTCCAAATGACACGCTCTGCCGCTTCAAGGAAGGCTCTCGCTTCCCGTAGCTTCTCCGCCGTGAGCGCTTCGTAAGGCGCTGTCTCAAAGACCTTTGCGGCAAGCCGAGCCGCAACCGGATAATCCGAATCCGCGGGGCTGAATATGCCCGCCGCAAAAGATATACCCTCGCGCCGAAGCCGCCGGTAAACGGGTATGCCGCTCCCGCCGCCGCCGAGCACCAGAGTGCTCGGCACGGTATTTTCCGAAGCCTGCGGCAACTCTGCGCTGCCGGACAGCGCGTCGTAAGCGGAACCGAGTCCGTAAATGCGCCGCATATTATCCTCGGAGAGCGCCTCTTCCGGCGCAGCGGGCGGCAGCACCTTGCCGTCCGCTACCAGTAAGACGCGGTCCGCGCACTTCAGCGCCAAATCCGGCTCATGGAGCGATAAAAAGACCGCGAGCCCTTCGCGGGTCGCAAGATTTCGCAGCAGACTCAGAAGCTCTATCTTATGGCGCAGATCCAAAAAGGCCGTCGGTTCATCGAGCAGAATGAGTCGCGGTTCCTGCGCGAGCGCCCGCGCGAGCAGCACGCGCTGACGCTGGCCGTCGCTTAACTCCGAAAAGGGACGTTCCTGAAGTTCCTCGGTCCGCACATAGGACATGGCACGCGCCACTGCTTTATGATCCGGTTCCCGCAAGGTTCCGAAACGCCCCGTGTAGGGATAGCGCCCCGCCTCCACCACTTCGCGCGCGGTGGCAAACTCCGGCTCCCTGCGCTCGGTAAAGAGGAGCGCCATACATGCCGCACGTTCCCGGCCGGAATAGGCCCTTAAATCTTTGCCTTCCAGGTAGATGCTACCGCCCTGCAGGGCAAGCTGCCCCGCTGCACTCTTTAAGAGGGTCGACTTCCCGGCCCCGTTCGGCCCGAGCAAGGCCATGACCTCGCCCGGGCGAAGTTCAAATGCGACTTCCGAGAGCACCACGCGCGCGCCGTACCCCGTTTTGACCCCTTCTGCCGCGAGTTTTGCCCGCTGCGTATTCCGCATAGCCCCTCCTCCTCTCGATACGCCCTCTGCTTGACAAGGCGCCGCGGCGCTATCGCGTCCATTTGTATACAAACTATATTGACGGTTTACGATCTGTCAACGTTTAGATACCGACTCTCAAGATCCATGCTTCGATATCCTCTGTCGCTGTCTCCGAGGAAAGCGGCAGAGGCGCCTCATTGTTTTCATCTACCAAAACCACTTCTTGTTCCTTCGGAAAGTACTGCCTGATCCATAGAAGCAAATTGGCGTAATCCCGAATTCTATCCTCTGAATTGAAATACTCCACCGCGAACGTGCGGCGTGTTCGATCGAGCCTTAATTCAAACTGTGGGCAATCCGCATATCGGCTCCAAGAAATATCGTAGGCCAAAGACTTGCTTTGCCTCTGTTCCGTATCCGTTCCCGGATATTTTTTCTGAATCTCCTCACAGAACGTTTTGAGGTCAAATTCGCCGACTGTTTCGCTCAAATGTAAAAAGCTTGTGACCGACATATTCCCTCCGTGTATGATCCGAATCTCTGATTGGATGGCACTGTCTCATTTTCCCCGCCGCTTCACCAAGAGCCAAAGTACAATCGGAGCGCCGAAAAAGGAGGTCACCGTGCTGAGCGCAAGCTCGGTCGGCTGAAAGGCCGTCCTTGCGATTAAATCCGAGGCCAAACAAAATACCGCTCCCCCGAGGAAGGAAGCCGGCAGCACCAGCAACGGCTTGTTGCTCTTCAGTAGACTCTGAATCAAAAACGGCGAAGCCACCCCCACAAAGGAAACCGGCCCCGCAAAAGCGGTCACGGTCGCCGCAAGCAAACTCGCAAGGATAATGAGGGCGCTGCGCATGCGCCGCACATTCACCCCGAGGCTCTCCGCATAGCTCTCGCCGAGCTGCACCGCAGCGAGCGGCTTTGCGAGAAAAAGAAGCGCGAAGGCCGAGATCCCGATTAAGACGGCCGCTGTCCTGACCTGTGCCAGGCTCATGCCGGAAAAACTGCCCTGTGACCAGCTGTGCAGGGACACAATCTCCGAATCCGCGGCAAAACTCAAGAGAAAATCGGTCGCGGCCGAGCAGATATAACCTATCATGATACCGGCCACCAGAAGTCCGGCCATCTGCCGCACACGCTGCGATACCGCGAGCAAGATGCCGAGAGATACCAGCGAACCCAGAAAGGCAGCGAACACCAGCGCAAAGGAACTGAGTGCCCGGTTCTGTGCCATGAACAGCATCATGCAGAGCGCCACCGCAAGACGCGCGCCCGAGGAGACACCGAGCACAAAGGGACCGGCAATGGGGTTCGCAAAATAGGTCTGCAAGAGAAAGCCCGAGACCGCAAGCGCTCCGCCGAGGAGCAGTGCCATCAGGGCGCGAGGCAAGCGTATCTTGAATAAGATACTCACCGCGGGATCGTTGCCTCTCCCCTGTGACAGCAGGGAGAACAGCTTTGCCGGAGAGAAAAACCTGGTCCCAAGCGCCAAATTACAGTAAAAAAGAAGCAGGAGCAATACGGTAAGCAGAAGGAATACCGATGCCGTACGCTTTCCCCCCGTCCTCATTCTATCCTCCTCAGGTAGGAGAGCCCGAGCTCCTCTTCCCCGTGCAAGACGCGTGAAAAATCACGTGTCAGTCCCGCGACCGCATCGGCTGACTGGTACATGTCACTTCCGAGTTGATAGACCTGTTTCTCCCGCACCGCCTTAAAGTCCGAGAAGAGCTCATCCTTCTCGAGCAACTCCGAAAGGCCGGCAAGCGGCGCTTCCACCGTTGCATTGTATACAAGCACATCCGCATCTCTCGCCGCCTCAAAAAAAGCCTCGCGCGAGACGCGCTGCACGGAACTGCGCCCGGGTTCATCCGGTCCGACACCAAGATACGTTCCGCCTGCCAGAGCTATCATCTTCGGCACATAGTCCGTGCGGCGACGCACCACAAAGCTTCCGTCCCGATTCATAGCGAAAAATGCCACCTTCTTGCCGCTATCCGCTACGTTTTTGAGCCCGTCCAGTTCATCGCACTGGGCCTTGAAAAAAGCATCCGCCGCTTCGCTCCTGTCGGTCAAAACGCCGTAAAGCCGCACCCACTCGGTGCGCCCGAGCGGATGTCCTTCGTTACTCGAGTAATCCACAAAGACGGGAATCCCGAGTCGCTCAAACATCTCCTTCACTTCCGGCGCATGCAATATCATGAGCGATTCAATAGCCAGATCACAGCCCTCCGAAGTGAGGAGTTCGTAATCCGGCGCGCTGTATTTTCCGGCAAAGCGCATTGCCCCGCTTTCAAGCGCACGCTTCGGCGCGTCGATATGCCATCCCTCCGCTCTCGTACCGGTAAAGCGCACGCGGTCCAACGCACCGTTTGCTTCAAAGAGACTCATCGCTGCGGTGGCAGCAAGGTAAATATTGTCGAGCGGCTTTTTCAGAATCACATAGTCTGCGGGCAGCTCCGCCGGGACTTGTTCCCCTTCCGGAACCAACAGATAGCGTGCCGCGCCGTGCACGTCGATGACGGCGAAGTCCTGCTCGTAAAAATAGATGTCAAAGGTCTCCGCATAGCGCAGTTCCATTCGCTTAACAAAGCGCAGCCCCGGAATCTCCGGAGCTGCCGCCTGACTTGCCTCTTCAGCTTTTACATCTGTCACCTTGACCATATGGTCATACCAGGCCCCCTTGGTGCCGACGAGGGCAAGCGGAAACTCTGTGTCGAGCGCCGGGACCGGAATATCGAAGCCGTAGACCTCAGCGCTTGTACCGTCCTCATACTTGACGGTATCGGTTGTCGGCTGCAACAGCGCCGCTCCTTCTTTCCGCGCATCTTCCGCGGTCCCGGGGAAGAGATTGAGGATGCGCTTTGACTGCAGAGTGACATGAAGGGTCATCTTCCCGTCTTTTACGATCAGAGTTCCCCTGTCGTTCAGCGCCTCGTTCACATGGAACATGGAGCTGTCGGTCTCAAAGCGCGCCGTGTATATACCGTCCGGCAGTGCTGCCTGTGCCTTGCCGCTCTCCGAAGCGCCGCTCTCTGCTGCGCTCGTCGTCTCCTGAGCTCCGCTTTGCTCTGCCTTCCCGCTCCCTGCGGCACAGCCCGTTGTCAGTAATACCGCCGTCAGTAGGAACGCAAGTTGCGAAATCCATCTGCCTCGTCTCTTCATCTTCCCTCTCCGGGCGCAGACACTCAATTTGCCTTGGTCTCTGCCGCCGTTGTCTCTTCTGCCGCCGTATTTGCCGCGTTGACGGCTGCCTGTGTATGCTCCGCATAGAGCTTCTGGATGTCGTAAACACCGCCCAAGCCCTCAATCTGCGTCTCGATGCGATCAAAACTCTTCGCATTCAAGAACTGCTGTACCCAGGAATCATCCTCCGCACCCGCCATGTCGTTGTGTGCGTGATCGCCGGCAACGACCATCATCGGACGAATCGTGACCTTCTTATAGCCGCCCTTCTTCACCGCATCGATGACTGCTCCGACAGCGGTCTCTTCCGGCTCGCCCTCTACGGTGCCGATAAACACGTTTGCATAGCCGAGCTTCTTCATTGCGCTCTGCATCTCGGAATAGCTGATAGCTGCGGTGTGCGAAGTGCCGTGGCCAAGGAATACAAAAGCAACGCCGTCCTGCGCGGCCTTTTGTACACTGTCGAAGCCCCCGCCCGTGACAGCTGCCTGCACAATGATATTCGCAACTCTCTCCTTGTCCGCATTCACATCCTCGGCGTCCTTGCCGACCTCACCGAGCAGCGGCTCCGCGAGTTCCAGCTTCTCAAAAGAAGCTTTGTGCTTGTCGAGCGTCTCCTTGAGCTCATCGTACTCCTTGCCCTTCATGAGATGTGTGGGCTGCACAATGAGTTCCTTCACACCGTTCTTCTTGGCACGCTCCAGCGCCTGCTCCACATTGTCAATCTTCTCACCGTCACGAGCCAGAATGTGATTCAAAATAATCTGCGAGGTAAACGCACGGCGCACGCTGTAGTCCGGGAATTCCTTTGCAAGGTAACCCTCAATGCCGCCGATATCCTTTGCGCGGCTGTCGTTATAAGAGGTGCCGAAGCTCACAACCAGGATTTCCTTCTCACCGATCTCGTCCTGATTTCTCGGGTCATCCTTGCTCACATCTCCGGTGTCCAGACCGAAATATTCCGGTGAAGCGTGCTCGCCGCTCACCTCTGCCTTTGCACTGTCGCTCAATGCGTCCCAAGCCTCCTTTGCCTCTTTGCAGAGCCGCTCCGTGTCCTCGCTCCAATTCTGCACGTAGATTGCATCAATCTTCTTGCCGACTTCCGCCGCCTGCGCTTTCTCTTCATCCGTTGCCGGCGCGAGCGTCGTGGGCTCGGTCGCCTCTGTCGCAACGGTTTCCTGCTGCGACTCCGTCGCGATGGTCTCCTTACCCTTGTCCTTTCCGCCGCAAGCACTCACAGCCAGCGCAGCACCCAGAACCAAAACCGCCAACTTTACCTTTCTCATAACACCCTCCTGCTTTTCTTTGATAGCGACTGATTTTGTAACTTATTCCACCACTTCGAAGGTAAGCTGATAATCGATTGCATGCGGTTTACTCATCGCGGTCGTATCGCCGACAACACTTTGCGGCGCGCCGAGCACGGTGACCGGAATCACAAAGACCGAATGGCCGTTTTCGATATTCGGCGTAAAACGGATGCCATCCACTTCCATGTAGTCGTACTTGTCACTGCTCCAGACAATCTTTGCCGTTGCTCTGCCGTCCTTCACCGTGAGCTCGGTCGGACTTGCAATCTTTGCTCTGCCGCTGCCGCCCGCAAGCGTTACATTGACCTCGTAGACACCGTCCGCAAGACTCAGCTTCTCGTACTTGTCCGCAAGCATCTGTGCCGCTGCATCCGCCTGTGCCTGAAGCTCGTCCGTCGCCTTAAAATCGGCCGCCTTAAAGTCCGCAATCGCCTTGGCCCCTTCGGAAGCCGCGCTCTCTGCCGCGGAGGAAGCCGCAGATGCCGCGCTCTCGCCCGCGGAAGATGCCGCGGATGCTGCGCTCTCAACAGCCGAACTTGCGGTCTCCACGGCCGACGAAGCCTGACTCTCCGCCTTCTTGCCGCCGCAAGCCGTCATCGAAACCGCGGCCAAAAGCCCCATTCCCAATGCAAACGAGTATACTCTCTTCTTCATACAATACCCTCTTTCTCTGTTTGATTCAATCCTCTGACTCCAATAAAAAGAGGCTCGTCCTTTCGGAGAGCCTCTGGCTTTTCAGCAAATGATTACTTATCTGGACTCAGCAGTCTCGCCAGCCTTATCAGCTGCCGCACCTGCGCTCTCAGCCGCTGCGCCTGCCTTCTCAGCTGCCTGGCCTGCCTTATCAGCTGCCTCTGCGCCTGCCTTAGCTGCATCCTCACCCATCTTAGCCGCATCGGAAGCTGCCTTGTTTGCGCCCTCCACTGCTGCGGAAGCTGCGTCCTCACCCATCTTCGCTGCGTCGGAAGCTGCCTTGTTTGCCTCTTCCATCGCGCCGGAAGCTGCCTTGTTTGCCTCTTCCACACCGCTGGAAGCCGCTGCGTTTGCGCTCTCCACCATGCTGGAAGCTGCGTCAACCGCCTCGGAAGCAACATCGGATGCTGCCTTGGTCTCTTCCTTCTTGCTGCCGCAACCGGTTGCCAGAACCGCTGCAAGCGCTGCTGCCGCCAAAATTGCTCCAAACTGTCTCTTCTTCATAATAGTATCCTCCCTGTGTGACAATCATGTCGCCGCCTATTGTAGCATAGTATACGAAAAAAGCCAAATAAAACAACAAAAGAGGCTCGTCTTCGCAGAGAGCCTCTTGCTGTCACGCAAAGAAGAGGCCTACGCCTCCTCCTCGCGTTCCCGCACAGGCACTCGTGCACAGGAAGGTACTTAAAAGGCAAGGCCGGTCTCCCGGCTCGCGGATCAAGGTCCCCTGTCTGCCTTCCCGCTTTCGCAGTGACAGACGGACTCCCCGCATACGGTGACGAGTTCGCGCAGTTTGACTGACTTCCCGATTATCCCGGCATCACACCGGGCACCTTGCCCTTGTTTTTCAATGTTCTTGTTCGACTCAACGATTAAATGCGTTCTTGCCCGGGTACTCCGCTGCGACACCGAGTTCTTCCTCGATGCGAATCAGCTGGTTGTACTTCGCGACACGCTCGGAGCGGCTCGGCGCACCGGTCTTAATCTGGCGCGTGTTGAGTGCCACTGCGAGATCGGCAATCGTCGTGTCCTCGGTCTCGCCGGAGCGGTGGGAGCTGATTGCCGTGTAGCCTGCCTTGTGTGCCATCTTGATTGCCTCCAGCGTCTCGGAAACCGAGCCGATCTGGTTCAGCTTAATCAGAATGGAGTTACCGCAGCCAAGTTCGATACCCTTCTTGAGGCGCTTGGTGTTCGTGACAAAGAGATCGTCGCCGACAAGCTGAACCTTATCACCGAGTTCCTTGGTCATCTCCTGCCAGCCTTCCCAGTCCTCTTCGTCGAGGCCGTCCTCGATGGACCAGATCGGGTACTTCTCAATGAGGCTCTTCCAGTGTGCAATGAGCTCCTTCGACGTGAAGTCCTTGCCGGACTTCGGCTGATGATAGAAGCCGATGCCCTTCTCGCTCTTCCACTCGGAGGAAGCAGCGTCCATTGCAAGCACAAAGTCCTTACCCGGCTCATAGCCCGCGTCGCGAACCGCTGCGAGAATGTGCTCAATCGTATCCTCATCGTCCTTTAAGTCCGGTGCGAAACCGCCCTCATCGCCGACTGCCGTGGTCTTGCCCTCGTTCTTCAGAAGCTTCTGCAGGCTGTGGAAGACCTCGGTGCACCAGCGGAGACCCTCGGAGAAGCTCGGTGCGCCGACCGGCATAATCATGAATTCCTGGGTATCGACGGAGTTCGTCGCATGTGCACCGCCGTTTAAGATGTTCATCATCGGCACCGGCAGGTTGTTGCCGTTTGCGCCGCCGAGGAAGCGGTACAGCGGAATGCCGAGGGACTCGGCAGCTGCCTTTGCCGTTGCGATCGAAACCGCAAGGATTGCGTTTGCACCGAGCTTCGACTTGTTCTCCGTGCCGTCCGCCTTGAGCATAGCCGCATCCACCGCATAGATGTTCTGCGGATCCATGCCGTGCAACACGTCGTTAATCACGGTATTAATATTTTCGACCGCCTTCTTCACGCCCTTTCCGCCGAAACGGGACTTGTCGCCGTCGCGAAGCTCGATTGCCTCAAATTCACCGGTCGAAGCGCCGCTCGGAGCCGCACCTCTGCCGACCGTACCGTCGGTCAGCGTGACTTCCGCTTCCACCGTCGGATTTCCTCTGGAGTCGATAATCTCTCTTCCGATAACCTTCTCAATTGCAAGATGTGTCAACATATTGGTTCCTCCACTTCCGAAAATGAATGTTAAAGAACTCTTTTCCGCTCTAGTATAGCATGGAAAAGGGGATGCCGCCTCTTATTTTTCGTAGCGATAAAAGCCCTCGCCCGCGTTAATTCCGGTCTTGCCCGCATCGATCTTTGCCTTGAGTCCCGCCGCAATCTTTCCGGGCGTGCTCTCCGGGTTCGCGGACTCCGGATTCATCGCTACAATGTTGTAAGCGGTCTGCAGCCCAACAATGTCGAGAATTTGGAAGGGCCCGAGCGGGGAACCCGTGCCGAGTTTCCAAGTCTTGTCGATGGTCTCGGGATCCGCGACTTCGTTTGCCCAGAGCGCTTCCGCAGAACTTAAGAAGGGCACCAGCATCGAGTTCAGAATATACCCCGGCTGCTCCTTGTGAAGTTCCAGCGGAATCATGCCGATCTCCGCAGCAAACGCAAGCACTTCGGCAAAAGCCTCCTTCGAAGTGCCGCTGTGTCCCATGACCTCCGCCGTATTGCTGCGCCAAATATTATTGGCAAAGTGCAGCGCGAGATAGTTTTCGGGATGCGGCAAAAGATCCGAGAACATGCTCGGAATCATCGTGGAAGAATTGGTCGCAACTATCGTCTTGTCGTCAAGATAGGGCGCAAGCTTTGCGTAGAACTCTCGCTTTGCCTCCCTGTCTTCCGCCATGCTCTCGATGATGAAATCCGCCTCTTTTGCGCAAGCTTCCAAATCCAGCGAGAGCTTTAGATTCTTCTTTGCCGTTTCCACCGCCTCGTAGAGTCTTTGAATATCCGCCTCGCTCTTCACGCTGTCCGCTGCGCCGAAACCGCGCGGCAGTTCAAGCGGCTCACCGGCTTTCAGCGCTGCCTCGACACGCGCAATTTCCGCGCGGTAAACCTTGTAAAGCCGCTCGAGTTTCGGTTCGGTTCTGCCGATCGAACCCTCGCTTCTGAGCCAAATAGTCACATCAAAACCCTTGAACGCAGTCTGAAAGGCGATTTGTGCGCCGAGAACGCCGCCGCCCGCGACTACAATATGCCGAAATGCCATAGAATACCTCCTGTATTTGAAACAATGTACAAAAATCAATACAAGGAGAGCATATCACGCATGGCGTCCGACGGCAAGTCAGCTGTCGAAAAGTTCCGCGAAGTCGCGTTTGTTTTCCAGCTCTTCCTCCGAGACCTCGAGGAAGATATCCTGCGCGGGGCTCTCCTGCACGGCAAGCAAGATTCCCGCCTTCATGAGCTCGAGCACCGCAAGAAAGGTGACCACGAGGAGCAGCTTGTTTTTCCGTCTCTCCAACAATTCGCGGAAAGAAAAGGCCTTGTGATTCCGCGCGTAAGAAAGCACCGCCTCAATCTGCATTTTCAGACTGACCGGCTCCCGTTTGATGGTCCCGAAGCGACTGCGCTCCGGGTCTATGCGGTCTTCCCGCTGCCGCATGACATCCCGGAACACCGCCTGCAGACGCTGCAGGTCCACTCCCTGAAAGAGCTCATCCAAATCCACGGGCTGGGTCCACTCCGCCACCTCTTTCGGGAGTGCGGGCTCGCGGTAAAAGACCCTGTAGGCATCGAATTCGCGGTCCGCGAGTTCTTCCGCCATGAGCTTATATTTCTTGTGTTCGAGGAGGCGAGCCACCAGTTCCGCTCTCGGGTCGACTTCCTCTCCCGTCTCTTCATCGAGCTCGCGCGGCAGCAGCATGCGCGCCTTGATATCGAGCAAAGTCGCCGCCATCAGGAGAAACTCGGAGAGTAAATCCAAATCCTCTCGCTCCAGTTCCGAGAGATACGCCATGTACTGTTCCGTAATCTCGGCAATCGGAATGTCATAGATATTTACCTTGTTTTTCTCAATCAGCTTTAAGAGCAGGTCCAGAGGCCCCTCATACTTTTCAAGCCGAAGAGAAAGCGCTTCATCCGCCATCTTAAACTCCTTCTTTGAGATCCAGTACCATGAGCTCCGGCAGATTCAAAAAGCGCAGGTTAATGCTGTGTGTTCCGATGCCGGGACTGAGGAGCATTGCGTGCCGCCCGCGGAAAAAGAGCCCGCTTGCCGGTCGCCGGAAAAACTCCGCCTGCGGTGTCATGAGGCCTATGTTACCGGGCAAGCGTACGGTTCCGCCGTGCCAATGTCCCGATAAGCTAAGGTCCGCCCCCCAGCGCGCATAGGCATTAAAAAAGGCCGGACTGTGCGCAAATAAGAGCTGAAAGCGCTCCGCATTTGCCTCACCCAAATGTGCGCGGAGGTAGTCGACCTCCATCTCGTCGTGCGGCGCTCTTTTATAATAGTTCTCGGTGATGTGCAGTCCGGAGAGCGCAAGATCCTCGCCGAGCAGCACCGTCTCATCGCTCAGATAGCGCACCCCTTGCGATTCCAGTCCCGCCTGTAATTCATCGAAGAGATTTCCGTAGCGACCGCGGTCGCGGTCCAGTCTTGCCTCGTGATTGCCTTCGCCGTAGAAAACCGGCGCCAGCTTTACCAGGCGCTCGGTGAGTGCCAGGGTCGCCTCGATGGAAGCGCCGTGCTTTGCGGTCACCATATCTCCGCCGAGGAAAATGTAATCGGGCTTCAGGCGCTTTGTCTCCAGATGCAGTCGCTCCTCGATATCACCGAGCCGACGCTCGTGAAAGTCCGAGAGATATACAATGCGCCTTGCCCGCTTGATCTTCGCACTTCGGAGCGCATAGTGTCGCACAATCAAACTGCGCCGCTCCCGCTCCGATTCAAAAAGGGCGGCAGCCGCAATGCCGACCGCCGCCAGGCTGAACGAGAAGAGAAGTTTCTTCTTATCCAATCCAGATGCCCTCCTTATTGACCAGATAACCGTCCGGCGTTCTGCTGTCTGTGAGCATTTTGCCGTCGCTACCCAGATAATACCACTGATTCTTGTAGAGCAGCCAAGAGTTCGTCTGAAGCGCGCCTTGTCCCGGCGTCAAATAGTACCAGGCACCGCTTCCGTCCTGCCGCCAGCCCTCAAGCATATTGCCGTTTTCATCAAACCAGTACTGCTTGCCGTTAATCTCACGGCGTGCGTTGCGGACCAGCGCACCGTTTGCCTCGCGGTAGGCCCAAACGCCGTTTCGCTGAATCCAGCTACTTCCGCTTGCCGCCGGATTTGCCGCCTGACTTTGTTGACTTCCCGCCTGATTTTGTTGACTTGCCGCTTGATTTTGTTGACTTACCGCCCGATTTCGTTGACTTACGATTCGACTTTGACTGCCCGCCGGCTTTAGCGCTTGCAGACTTCCCGCCTGACTTTGCTGACTTTCCGCTTGATTTTGTTGATTTGCCGCTTGCGGATTTTCCGCCGGACTTGCTTGATTTGCTGCTTGCAGGTTTTCTGTCGGACTGTTTGCCGTGTGCGCCTGAACTCTGCCGCTTGCCTGTGGCATCTCCGTTTCCCCGCCCACGGCTTCCGGTTTTTTTCCGCCGCTTTCCTCCGCGAGCTGAAAACCGTAGTCAAGGAGAGCTCGCGTATCCGAGTACTGGGTCTTGCGACTCTTCATGACCACAACAATGAGGCGCACGCCGTTTCGCTCTGCGCAGGTCACAAGCGTATTACCCGCAGCACTCGTATAACCGGTCTTACCGCCCAGAATTCCCGGATAGTAGTCTGCATTCCCGCTCGAAATCATGCGATGTCCCATGACGATATCCGTGCCGTTCGGGCGTTTCTGCGTCGCCGGGAAATGATAGGACACCGTTCTATCGATGGCGCGAAAATCCGCGCGATCAAAGCAAGCCTTCGCAATCAATGCCATGTCATGGGGTGTCGAGAGATGCTTTGCGCTGTTGAGCCCGCTCGGATTCACGAAATTCGTGTTGGTGCAGCCAAGCTCCTGTGCGCGTCGATTCATCTTCTTCGCAAACGAAGGAACGGAACCCGAGACGTGCTCGGCGAGCCCGTTTGCGACTTCGTTCGCGGATTTCAGCATGAGCCCGTAGAGACAATCGCGCACCTTAATGCGATCTCCCTTTGCCACTTCCAAATTGACGGCGCCGGATTCCAGATTCTCCGTCGCTGCGCTCGAGAACACCACAGTGTCATCCTGTGACGCATTCTCCAATACCAGAAGTGCCGTCATGAACTTGGTGATGGAAGCGGGATAGTACTGGTGGTTTGCATTCTTCTCATACAAGAACTTCCCGCTGGTCGCGTTGTAGAGCACAGCGCCCTCAGAAGCAATTTCCGGTGCGTTGGCCGCCTTGGCGCTCCCCGCCGCCGCAGTGCTGAACAACAGCACGACCAGAGCCAGCAGACCGGCCCGCAAGCGTTTGATTCCCTCCGGCATGGACGAATTCCTCCCTTCCGTGTTTCCTTTTTGAACGTAATTCCGTCTATTTTCTTTTAATTCTATCACAAGATCAATTCTGTTTTATTACAAAATCATGAAATATTGTATGTAATTCTTTTGCGCGACAAAGCAGTCTACCCTGCACGCGGTCTTTTCCGCCGCCGCCCTTGCCGCCGCGCGTTCGGAGCTCCGCGAGAAAGGGCTTCCAATCCATGCCGTCTCCGAACATGAGAAAGGCATAGCCGCTCTCGTCGTCGCCCGAAAAAAGCGCAACCACACCGGAAAACAGCTCCTTCAACGGCTTCACCGCGCGCTGGAGGGCGCTCTCCGGGAGCAGCGGTAAGATGAGGCAGAGCCCATCCTCTTCCGCTTTCGGCGGTTCATGCATTTGTGCCTTCTCACGGATTTCCGCTTCCGCCCGCGCAAGAATCAGGGCAAGCGCCGTCTCTGCCGCGCGCTGCTCCGCGGCCATTGCCTTTTCTTGCACACGTACTACCGCAGCGCTCAGTTCGCCCTGCGGTGCGGAGAGCAGTTTCGACAGCTGTTGCGCCTCCTGTATCCGCGCCGCGTAATCTTGCACCGCGCGCATTCCGCAGGCAATGTAGAGCCGCATGCCGCCCTTATAGTTCATGGCGCTCAGAATCTTGAGAATCCCCACCTCCGAACTCCGCGCGACATGGGGTGCACAGCAGGCACAGCAATCCACGCCCTCAAGCTCGACAATGCGTATGGCCCCCGTGAGCTCTTTTTTCTGCCGGTAGTTCAGCGCCGCCAGTTCCTCGGCATTCGGGTAATAAGCCTTCACCGGAATATCGCGGAAAATAGCCTCATTCGCCGCGTGTTCCAGTGCCTCAAGTTCCGCTTCCGAGAGCTGCACGCTGAAATCCAACTGCACTTCCCGCTCACTGAGATGAAAGCCCACGTTCTCCGCGCCGTAGAGGCGATTGGCAAGTCCGGACAGAATGTGCTCTCCCGTGTGCTGCTGCATAAAGTCAAAGCGGCGCGGCCAATCCACTTCCCCCTCGACCTCGCTTCCCGCTTCCAATGGGGCATCCAAAATATGGACAATCACGCCCTCGTTTATCTCCGCGTCGAGAAGGCTTGCACCGCCGAGTGTGCCGCGATCTGCCTTCTGACCGCCCTGCTCCGGAAAAAAAGCCGTGCGGTCCAAGACTACAGCGAAGCGGCTTTCTCCCGCCGCCGTTCTCCTCTCCTCGCAGGAAAGAACGCGCGCCTTGAAACTAAGTTCCCGCGGATTGCAGTCAGAAATTGCCTCTGTCATCTTTCCTCTCCCTTCGCGCACGACTCACCCTACGGTTACGTCTTTGTTTTGCGATTGATGTTGATTGCAAGCGTTTTGCTTTTCCCTTCGTTACCGAAAAGACAGCCTCCCGCCGGGGAAGCTGTCTCTTTTCTCTTATTGTGCCGCCTTAATTGCCGCAAGAAGTTCGTCATAGCTCTCAAAAGCCGGGAACTGCGGATATGCCTTCTTGATTTCCTCGGTGCTGCGGAACAGAAAGCCCGCCTTACTCGCCTCGATCATGCCGAGATCGTTGTAGCTGTCACCGCTCGCAATGGTCTCGTAGCCGATCGACTGGAATGCGCGCACGGTCGTTAACTTGGAGTGCTCAATGCGCATGCGGAAACCGGTAATTTCGCCGTTTTCCGAAACCTCGAGCGAATTGCAGAAGATGGTCGGATAGCCGAGCTTCTTCATGAGGGGCGCCGCAAACTGCGTAAAGGTATCACTCAAAATGATAACCTGGGTAAAACTCCGGAGTTCATCGAGGAACTCTTTTGCACCCGGCATCGGGTCTATGGTCGCAATGGTGTCCTGAATCTCCTTAAGGCCAAGGCCGTGCTCCTTCAAAATATCGATGCGGTAGCGCATCAGCTTATCGTAATCCGGCTCATCTCTGGTGGTACGCTTGAGCTCCGGAATGCCCGTCGCCTCCGCAAACGCAATCCAGATTTCCGGAACCAATACACCTTCAAGATCCAAGCAAACAATATTCATGTGCCGCCTCCTAAAAAAACAGTCAATGCCGCTATTATAGCAAACAGAGCCTCACTTTTCCACTAAATCGCCTTTCCGAGGTACTGGCTCTCGTAGAGCGTATAATAAAAGCCCTGCTTTGCCATGAGTTCCTCGTGGTTTCCCTGTTCGATGATGTGTCCCGCCTTCATGACAAGGATCACATCCGCATTGCGTATGGTCGAAAGTCGATGCGCCACAATAAAGCTCGTGCGCTCTTCCATCAGACGGTTAAAGGCCTCCTGAATTTTGAGTTCCGTTCGTGTGTCAATGGAAGAAGTCGCCTCGTCCAAGATGAGCATGGATGGATTGCTCATCATCACGCGGGCAATGCAGAGTAACTGCTTCTGTCCCTGCGAGAAGCCCTCTCCGTTCTCGGCAATGACCGTATCATAGCCGTCCGGAAGCCGCTCGATAAAGCCTGCAATGTGGCAGGCACGCGCCACTTCACGCATCTTTTCTTCCGAAATGCTGGGATTTCCCATGGTGATGTTTTCGCGTATGGTTCCGCTCTTTAACCAGGTCTCCTGGAGCACCATGCCGAAACCGCCGCGCAGCGACGCACGCGTTAAATCGCGAAGATCCGTCTCGTCGAGACTTATGGCACCGCCGGTCACATCGTAAAAGCGCATTAAAAGGTTGATGAGCGTCGTCTTGCCGCAGCCGGTCGGACCGACAATCGCAATCTTCTGTCCGGGCTTTACCTCAAAATTGAAGTCCTCGATTAAGTGCTGCTCCGGCACATAGGAAAAATCCACCTTGTCAAAACGAACCGCACCGCGAAACCCTTCGGGTGCAAGCGCCGTTGCCCGGTCCGGAACCTCTTCCGTTTCTTCAATGAGCTCAAAAAGCCGCGCAGCGCAGGCAATGGCATTCTGGAGCTCCGTGAGGACGCCCGAAATCTCGTTAAACGGCTTTGCGTACTGGCTCGCATAACTCAAAAAAGCCGTGAGTTCACCGACCGTCAGCGCGCCGCCGATGACCGAGAGCGCCCCGACCGCGCCGACTATCATATAGACCAAGGCATTGACAAACCGCGTCGTCGGATTGGTCAGCGACGAGTAAAAGGTCGCCTTTAAGGAAGTTTCCGTCAATTTCTCGTTCAGTTCGTCAAAGTTTCGAATGACCGCTTCTTCGCGGTGAAAGGCCTTGACCACGCGCTGCCCCTCAACCATCTCGTTGATCATGCCGGTCTGCTCTCCTCGCAGTTTCGACTGCGCGCGGAACAAGAGATAGCTGTGCTTACTAATATAACCCGCCACAAAGAAGCTGAGCGGGGTAATCAGCACCACCGCGAGGGTGATGCTCCAACTCACCGAGAGCATGAAGAGCAGTGTCCCCACAATGGTCAGAACACCGGTAAAAAGCTGGGTGAAGCCCATCAATAGGCCGTCCGAAAACTGATCCGCATCCGCAATGACGCGGCTCTCGATTTCTCCCGCCGGGTGCGCATCCAAATAGCTGAGCGGCAAACGCTCAATCTTTCGAAACGCCTCGTTTCTGAGGTCCCTCACCACGGAGTAGGCCAGACGGTTGTTGCAGAGATTCATGAGCCACTGAAACAAAGCGACTCCTGCGGCAGCCAGGCCTATTTTCAGTATGATCCGATGCACTCCCGGGAAATCCACGCGGCCCGCCCCTATCATGCGGTCCACCGCCTCACCCGTGAGACGCGGCGCGAGCAGAGTCAGCACCACCGTAAGAAACGCAAACAGCAGGGAGGCCGCCAGCCAAAGCCGGAAGCGTCCTATGTAACGCAACACCTTTTTTACCGTGCGCCACTGCAAATCATTCCTTTTCTTTGCTTCCATTCAGGCCTCCTTCGGAAACTGGGAGTAGTAGATCTCCTGATACACTTCATTGTCCCGTAACAGTTCCTCGTGCGTTCCGCTGCCCACCAAGTTGCCGTTATCCAGCACCAGAATTCTGTCCGCATACTGCACCGAAGCCGCGCGCTGCGACACAATGAAGCAGGTAATATCCCGGGCGCTTTCGCGTATGGCGGTCCGAAGCGCCGCATCCGTTGCGAAATCGAGCGCCGAGGCACTGTCGTCCAAAATCAGAATCTGCGGCTTTTTCATGAGCGCACGTGCAATCGTGAGACGCTGCTTCTGCCCGCCGGAGAGATTTCTCGCATTTTGCTCCAAGTAAAAGTCGAGCTTCCCGGGCTTGGTCTCCACATACTCTTTCGCCTGCGCGATTGTGAGGGCCTCCCAAAACGCCGCGTTGTCGGCATCCTCCTTGCCCCATCGGAGATTGTCCGCAATGCTGCCCCGAAAGAGCTCTGCCTTCTGCAACACCATGCCGATGTTTGCACGGAGGCTCTCCAGCGTTAAGCGGCGCACATCTTCACCGAAGACGCGAACCTCCCCGGCACTCGCGTCATAAAAGCGGGGAATCAGGTTCACCAGGGAGGATTTACCGCTGCCCGTGCCGCCGATAATGCCTATGGTATCGCCCGCATAGGCAGTAAAGCTGATGTCATGCAGGGCCTCTCCGCTCTCCTTGTCATAGCGAAGAGAGACATCCCGAAACTCGACCGCCTTTTTGCGCCCGTTCTCTTCGCTCTCGGCCTCTCCTAAAAAGACCTCGCTTGCATTTTCGCTGCCGTCCTGCATATCGCTATGCACCTCCAGCACGGCCGCGACACGCTCGCTGCAGGCAGCCGCACGCGTCACCTGAATGATGAGGTTTGCAAGCTTGATGAGCTCCACCAGAATTTGCGACATATAGTTTAAAAGCGCAACCGCCTGTCCGGTCTCCAAAATACCCGTATTCACCCGCACGGCATCCGTTTGAATCAACGCGACAACGGCAAGGTTAATCAGCACATAGGTCAGCGGATTCATGAGACCGGAAATGCGCCCCACCTTGAGCTGCTCCGAAAAGAGCGCCGCATTCCGCGCGGCATAGCGCTTACGCTCTGTCTCCTCCTGCCGAAAGGCGCGTATCACACGGACACCGGTCAGGTTTTCGCGCGTGCTCGTCATAATCTCATCGAGTTTTCCCTGCACCCGCTTGTAGAGCGGCAAGGTGGTCAAGAGAATCCAAAAGACCACCGCTCCGATTACCGGAATTGCGACCGCAAAGATGAGCGCCGAAGGACCGTCGATGGTAAACGCCATGACCATGGCGCCGAAAACAATAAACGGCGAACGCAGAAAGAGACGCAGCACCATGTTGACTCCGGACTGCACCTGATTCACATCGCTCGTCATGCGGGTAATCAGCGTGTCCGCACCGAACAAATCCAGCTGGGAGAAACTTAACTCCTGCACCTTTGAAAAGAGTCTGTGCCGCAGCTCTCCCCCGAGTCGCATGGCCGCCTTTGCCGCAAAATACTGCGCGGTTACGGAAAAGCCCAGTCCCGCCGCGCCAAGCAAGACCAGGAGGCCCGACTGCTGCAGTACATAAATGCGATTTCCCTCTGCAATGCCCTTGTCGATGATACGCGCCATGATGAGCGGTACCATGAGCTCAAGCAGCGCTTCGACTAACTTAAAGAGGGGCGCAAGTACTGCCTCTCTCCTATACTTTTTTAATATCGGCAACAAAACCTTCATACGCCCCTCCCTTTCTCACAATATCCTAGCGAGCCGCACTTCGGCTGTCAAGAAATGCTCCGACCCATGGATTCCCGGACACAAGCAAAGGGAACTACAAACCTGTATCAGCTCGGGTACACCGGCTTAAAGAAACCCACCCTAAGCCTTTCCATTTTTCATGTTGTGCAGAGATCGCAACAGCGTTGCCACCTTTCCTTCCGTGCAGACTTTGTCTTGCGTTCAACCCGGGATTTCTTCGCACCTTGCTTGAACCGACGGCATGCAATGATAACGCGACAATGCTGCGCATACTGTTAC
>CAJPKN010000018.1 GCA_905370385.1 Stomatobaculum longum | reverse complement strand
CGCTTTGCGAGTTCCGGTGCGTTCTTCTCTCCCTCAGTAAAGCCGGCGCGCATTTTCACGCACACCGGCTTTTTGCTTTTTTTTGCCATTGCGGCAATGATTTCCGCCGCGAGCGGCGGATTGGTCATGAGCTTTGAGCCGTCGCCGTTATTCACAATCTTCGGCATCGGGCAGCCCATGTTAAAGTCAATCAGGGCAAACTCGGGGCGCTCCGAGAGTGCCTCCGCAGCCTCCGCGCAGATTTCCGGCTCCGAGCCGAAGAGCTGCACCGCAAGCGGCGCATCGGCCTCACAGCTCTTTAAGAGTTCCTCGGTCGCCTTATTTTTATAGTGCAGCGCCTTCGCGCTTACCATCTCGGTGACTGCGAGTTCCGCCCCCTGCTCGCGGCAGAGCAGACGAAACGGGAGGTCGCTGACCCCTGCCATCGGCGCGAGCATGAGCCCGTGCGGCAGTACAAGTTCTCCGACTCTCAAATTTCCTCCCCCAGAAAGACAACGCGATAGTAAAGTTCCAGTTCTTCCAGGAGCTCCTGATGGTCAAAGCGCGCTCTTCCTATCTTCATGCCGCTCGCAATCTCATCGAAGAGATAGTCGCTGTCCTCGGCGCTTGCCTGAAACAAGAGATTGCCTTCCTTGTCAAATTCGAGGGTCAGCACGCCGCCCGCTTCCTCCGTGATACTCACGCAGAGAATTTGCAGCTCGCGCTTGATGCTCTCGGGGAGCTTCTGAAATGCGGGATTCAGATAAAACTTCCGCACATAGGAATTTGCCCCGCAGAGCACGGTATGTTCCGCTGTATGTTCCGCCATAAACCTCCTCAGCGCGTCAGCTTTGCGGAGAGTTCCAGCTGATACTCCGGAATCTCCTTCTGCATGCGGAGCGCCTCTTCAATGTCGAAATCGCAGAACTCGCCGTTCTGATAGGCGACCAGACGGTTCGACTTGCCCTCTGCGAGCAAATCCACAGCCTTGGAACCCATAATCGAAGCGTAGAAGCGATCTTTACAAGAAGGCGAACCGCCGCGCTGCATGTAGCCGAGTATGGTGGCACGGGTCTCGAGTCCGGTTGCCGCCTCAATGCGCTTTGCCATGGAGCTTGAGTGCCCTATGCCCTCCGCGTTGATGATGATGAAGTGCTTCTTGCCGCGCCGCCGGCTGTCGATGATGTTGTTGATGATTTCCTGCTCGTTGCCGTCGTAGTGCTCGGGAATCAAAATCGCGTCGCTGCCGGTCGCAATGCCGCTCCAGAGCGCAATATAGCCCGCATGGCGTCCCATGACCTCAATGATGGAGCAGCGCTCGTGCGAGGTGCTGGTGTCGCGCACCTTATCGATCGCGTCGATTGCGGTGTTGACCGCCGTGTCGAAGCCTATGGTGTACTCGGTGCAGGCAATGTCGAGATCTATGGTTCCGGGGACACCTATGGTGTTGATGCCGTACTTCGAGAGTTTGCCCGCGCCCTTGAACGATCCGTCGCCGCCGATCACGACCACGCCGTCAATGCCGTGCCTTTTGCAGATTTCCGCAGCCTGGCGCTGTCCCTCCTCGGTCACCATCTCCATGCAGCGCGCCGTGTAGAGTATGGTGCCGCCGCGGTTTATGATGTCCGCGACGCTGCGCGCATCCATGTCGATAAACTCCTCATCGAGCAGGCCGGAATAGCCGCGCATAATGCCCTTTACCTTCATGCCGTGGTGCAAGGCCGTGCGAACCACCGCACGGATTGCCGCATTCATACCGGGGGCATCGCCGCCGCTTGTCAAAACACCGATGGTCTCAATTTTCTTTGCCATAACAGGAACCTCCTCACTGTTCCCTGTGCGCGCTGCGCCTCCGCAGTGCGCCTGAATTTCCTCGTGAAAACTATAACACAGCCCCCCTGCTTTTACAATTTCAGAGGCTCTGCTTTACGCTGGTCTTCACATTTTCCGCGCCGAAAACGGCGCGGAGCTCATCAAGCAGGCTTTCTTCCGCGGAAACGCGCCAGTCCCGCCCGAGCTGTATGATTTTTTTCTCTGCGCGGCAGTAGACCTTCACGTTGTCCTTGCCCTCGCTGTTGCCGAGGCGAAGCATGAGCTCGCCTCGCTGCGCGAGATAGGAAGTCTCATCCGCAAACTGGATCCAGAGCGTGCGCTCTCCCGCGCCGAAGACGGACAGCCGTTCGCAGATCAGCTTGCCGGATACATCGTCATCGCTGATTGTAACACGGCCGGAGAGAAAGAGCTTGGCATCCGGGATCAGCTTCTCCCGGTAGCGCTCATAGGCCTTCGGGAAGAGCAGCACCTCAACCGTGCCGACCAAATCTTCGACTGTGAGAAAGGCCATCGTATCGTTGTTTCGCGTAATCTTAGTCGTGACATTCGTGAGCACGCCGCCGATTATAACCTGTTGACGGTCCGTGAGCGCTGCCCTGCCGCTCTCATCGTCCGCGAGGAAGTCTATGGTCTTTGCCGTCACGGTCTTCTCCCAGAGTTCCCGCACGTCGTCGAGCGGATGGCCGCTCAGATACACGCCGACCGTCTCCTTCTCAAAGGCAAGAAGATCTTCTTTTCGGAACTCATCGACCTCCGGAAGGGCGGATTCGAGGCTCTGTCGCGCCTCCGCGCCGAGGAAGTCAAAGAGCGATACCTGCCCCGCAATCGCATTCTTCTGCTTTGCCTTTTTGTCGAGCAGCTCCGGGATGAGCAAGAGCTTCTGCCTGCGGTTTCCCGGCATGGAATCCAGCGCGCCCGCCTTCACAAAGCTCTCGAGCGTGCGCCGGTTTGCCTCCTTGTTCGAGAGGCGCTCTATGAAGTCTTCGAGCGAGCGGAAGGCACCGCCCGTCTCGCGCTCCCGCACAATTTCCTCGCTCACGGCCGTTCCGACCGCGCGTATCGCCGAGAGGCCGAAGCGTATGCCCTCTCCCGAGACCGAGAACACGGCCTTGCCGTCGTTCACATCCGGCGGCAAAATCGGAATGCCCATCTGGCGGCAGACCAGAATGTACTCGGCAATCTTACTGCTGTTGTCTATGACCGAGGTCATGAGCGCCGCCATAAACTCCTTCGGATAGTAGTGCTTTAACCAGGCTGTCTGGAAGGAGACATAGGCATAGCAGGCCGCGTGGCTCTTATTAAAAGCGTAGTTCGCAAAGTCCATCATCTCATCAAAGAGATGGTTTGCGACCGTCTCGCTGATGCCGTTGTTCACACAGCCCCGTATGCCCTCGGCCTCGTTGCCGTAGACAAAGTTCTGCCGCTCTTCCTTCATGACGGACTCTTTTTTCTTACTCATGGCGCGGCGCACCAAATCCGAGCGCCCCCAGGTGTAGCCCGCCAGGTCGCGCACAATCTGCATGACCTGCTCCTGATAGACCATGCAGCCGTAGGTCGGCTTTAGAATGGTCTCAAGCTGCGGGCACTCGTAGCGCACTTCTTCCGGGTGGTTCTTGCCCTCCAGATAGCGGGGGATAAAGTCCATGGGACCCGGGCGGTACAGGGAGATGCCGGCGATGATGTCCTCGAGGGTCGTGGGCTTTAGCTCCTTCATGAAGCTCTTCATGCCCGCGCTCTCAAGCTGGAAGATGCCCTCGGTGTTGCCGCTCCCGATGAGCGCCATGACCTCCGGGTCGTTAAAATCAATGCCCAGCATGTCGATCGGCTTTCCGCTCCGCTTCTCCGCCTCCGCGGCGGCATTCTGAATCACGGTCAGGGTTCTGAGCCCCAGGAAGTCCATCTTTAAGAGGCCCAGTTCCTCCAGGGTGTTCATGCCGAACTGGGTCGTAATCGAGCCGTCCGCGCCCCGCGCGAGCGGCACATACTCTTCCGCCGCCTTCTTCGAGATGACCACGCCCGCCGCATGAATCGAAGCGTGGCGCGGCAGCCCCTCGAGGCGCTTTGACATGTCAATCAAGTGGTGCACGCTCTCATCGCTCTCATAGAGCGCGCGAAGCTCCTTCGACTGCACCAAGGCCTTGTCGAGCGTCATCTTTAAATCATTCGGAATCAGCTTTGCAATCTGGTCGCAGCGCGCATAGGGAAGGTCCAGAACGCGCCCCACATCGCGCACCACGCCCTTGGCCGCGAGCGTACCGAAGGTAATAATCTGTACGACTCGCTCTTTTCCGTACTTTCTGCCCACATAGTCTATGACTTCCTGCCGTCTCTCGTAGGCGAAGTCCACGTCGATATCCGGCATGGAGACGCGCTCCGGGTTCAGGAAGCGCTCAAAGACCAGCTGGTATTTTTCGGGGTCGATGTCGGTGATGCCGAGGCAGTACGAGACCACCGAGCCGGCCGCCGAGCCGCGCCCCGGCCCCACGCCGATGCCGTGCTCCTTCGCAAAGTGAATGTAGTCCCAGACAATGAGAAAGTAATCCACATAGCCCATACGGCCTATGACCGCGAGCTCTTCTTCCATGCGCGCCCGGAGCTCCGCCGGCTCTTCCGGGTAGCGCGCGCGGAAGCCCTCTTCCGAGAGGGCGCGCAGATAGCTCGCTGCGTCCGCATAACCCTCGGGAACATCGTAGGCGGGGAGTTTCAATTCATGGAAGCGTATCTCAACCTCGCAGCGCGCGGCGATTTTTGCCGTGTTCTCCAAAGCCTCGGGAACCGCCGCAAAGAGAGAACGCATCTCATCCTCGGACTTTAGGTAGTACTGACCGCCCTCATAGCGCATGCGGTCCTCATCGCTCGCCTTCTTGCCGGTCTGGAGGCAAAGCAGGAGGTCGTGCGCCTCCCAGTCCTCCGGGTTGGTATAGTGAATGTCGTTGGTCGCAATCAGCGGGATACCCGTGTCTTGCGAGAGTTGTATGAGCTGCTGATTGACCGCCTTTTGGACACCGAGTCCGTGATCTTGAAGCTCTAAGAAAAAGTTATCCGCCCCGAAGATATCGCGGTAGCGGAGCGCCGCTTCCTTGGCGTCCTCGTAGCGGTTCACCGCGAGGTTTCGCGCCACCTCGCCGGCTAAGCAGGCGGAACTCGCAATGATACCTTTCGAAAACTCGCGCAGAGTCTCAAAATCGACGCGCGGCTTATAATAGAAGCCGTCCACAAAGCCCCGCGAGACAATCTTCGTGAGGTTCTCATAGCCCTCGTTGTTCTCCGCGAGCAAAATCAAATGGTAATAGCGCGCCTCTCCCTTTTTGTTGTCCCGGTCAAAGCGGGAGCCCGGCGTCACATAAATCTCACAGCCGAGTATCGGCTTAATGCCCGCCGCCTTGGCCGCCTTATAAAAATCGATCACGCCGTACATGACGCCATGGTCGGTCACGGCGAGCGCCGTCTGTCCCAGGTCTTTTGCGCGCTGAATGAGCTCCGGTATCTTTCCGGAGCCGTCAAGCAGCGAATATTCCGTGTGTACGTGCAAATGTGTGAATGCCACTGAAAACCTCCAACGCCCTTTCTGCGGCAACAAGAAAAACCGGGCGAACTCGCCCGGCTTAAAACTCCGTCTTCTCTGTGCTTACTGGCAGAGATATTCCTCAATGCCGCTGATTGCGGCGTCCTCATCCTTGCCGTCTGCCGTCACGACAATTTCCAGACCGTTTGCGAGTCCAAGGGTCATCATGCCCATGATGCTCTTTGCGTTGACGCGCTTGTCCGCATCATCCACATAGATGCTGCTCTCGTACTGGCTCGCAACCTGGACCAGCATCGCAGCCGGCATGGCATCCGCCTTTCCGTTTAACTTCACTACCATAGACTTCTTAATCATCTTTATCCTCTTTTCTCGTGTCCGCGCAACTCATCCGCATACTCCGAGAGTTTCCGCAATCTGTGGTTTACACCGCTCTTGCCGACCGGCGGATTCAGATACGTCCCCAGTTCTTTGAGGGACACATCCGGATACTCCAAACGGATTTCCGCCATCTCTGCAAGTGTCGACGGCAGATTCTCGAATCCCTCCGCATCGCGAATGTATTCGATGTCCTTCCGCTGTTTTAAAGCTGCCGCCACCGTCTTTTGTAAATTTGCCGTCTCACAATTGACCGTGCGGTTCACACGGTTGCGCATGTCCTTCACCACGCGAATTTCTTCCAAGGCAAGCAACGCGCGGGAAGCTCCCATCATGCCGAGCAGAGCCACAATGCCGTCGCTGTCCTTGAGATACACGACATAGTGTCCCTTTCGCTGCACAACTCCGGCCGTCTCACCGAGGGCGGAGAGGAGCAATTTCAGATACCAAGCCTTGTTTTCATCCGGACAGACAAACTCCAGATGATAAAAACGCTCGGGATCGGAAACGGACCCCGCCGCGAGAAAGGCGCCCCGCAAAAATGCGCGTCGCTCCTCCTCCCCGGAGAGCTTCTGCTCTGCTTTTCTGCCGATCTGCAACTCCCCGTTTTCATAGTCGAGCGCGGCGCTCTCAAGGAGCACGGCGGCGTCCTCACGGGAGAGAAAGGCAGTGCAGGCCTTGTTTTTTCCGTTCGGATGCTGCGTTGTGATGGCAAAATCTGTTTTGATTCTATCCGTTTTTCTTATGAATGTAAAGTATTTCTTCGCACTTTCCTCGTGTTCGCTGAGGAAGCGCAGTTCCGTCCCGCCCTCTTTTTCCGTCAATTTCGCGCCGTAGAGCAGCAAGCCCTGCAACTCCGCCGTAAAGAGCGAGAACTCTGACGGAACCATCTCGGCAAGTTCTTCCTTGACCTCCGCTGAAAACGACATGCTCAGAACTCCCCGAGGAAGCGAATTTCGGGCTCGAGCCGCACGCCGAAGCGCGCCTCGACCCGATCGGCCGCCGCCGTGAGCACCGCGCGCACATCCGCAGCGCTCGCATGTTCCAGATTGACCAGGAAGCCGGCGTGCTTTTCCGAGATGGCCGCGCCGCCGATGCGTAGCCCCTTGCAGCCCGCCTCGTCGAGAAGCCGCGCCGCCGTATCGCCCGGCGGGCGCTTAAAGGCAGAGCCCGCGCTCGGAAATGCAAGCGGCTGCTTTTCGCGGCGGGACTCTGCGTAGCGCTTCATCTCCGCAAGTATCTCTTCTTTCTCACCCGGCGTTAAAACAAAGGTCGCGGAGAGCACAATTGCCCCCAGCGCAGGAATGTTACTGTGCCGGTAGCCGAGTTCCAGCTCTTCCCCGGTAAAGCAGCGCACGCTGCCGTCCGGCAAGAGGAGCTCGGCGCTCTCTAAAATATCCTTCATCTCGCCGCCGTAAGCGCCGGCATTCATGACCAGCGCGCCGCCGACCGTGCCCGGGATGCCCGCCGCAAAGGCAAGGCCGCTAAGCCCCGCATTCGCGGCCGTTCGTGCCAGTTTTGCAAGCAGCGCCCCCGCCTCGGCTCTCAGGCGGTTCCCGTTCACTTCGATGGCGCCGAAGCCCTCGCCGAGGCGTATCACAGCGCCGCGAAAGCCCTTGTCGCCGACCAGGAGGTTCGAACCGTTACCGATCACTGCGCTCGGGATGCCCTCGGCCTTGCAGCGCGCAAGCAGAGACTTGAGCTCTTCGGCCGTTTCCGGCTCATAGTAATAATCCGCCGCGCCGCCGATTCGAAAACTCGTGTGGCGGGAGAGCGGCTCTTGTTCCGACTGTCTTCGCAAGTGAAGCCCTCGCTTTCTTTTAATTCAACTCCCCGACATCCGCACTGTCGGACTCAATCCGGTAGCCGCTCCGTTCAAACTCCCCGTAGTGCGGCGGGAGATCGCTCTGGTCTATCGTGTCGAGGTGTCCCAGAATTTTGTCCTTGACCTCAAGATTCAGTGCCTCGCCGATGCGCTTCCGCTCGGCAATCAGTTCTTCTTCGCGCCGCTCTCTCTCGTGTTCCTCGGCGCTCTTTGCCATGTTTTCGCTGACGCGGCGGTAGAGTTCCTTCGCCGCGTTATAACCCATCTTCTTCTGGCGGCGGTTTACGGCTGCGGTCTCGCAGATAATCGCTAAGTTTCGTCCCGGGCGTATCGGCAGGGTGTTACAGACCACACGCACGCCGAGAATCTCCGTGTACTGATCCTCCATGCCCAGTCTGTCGTAGTCCTTACTTCTGTCCCAGTCCTCGAGCTTAATGACCAGGTCCACGGTCTGCACATCCTTCACGCACTCCGCGCCGAACAGTGCGCGCACATCGATGATGCCGATGCCGCGAAGCTCAATGAAATGCTTGGTAATCGCAGGCGCACGTCCCACCAGCGCAACTTCCGAGACCTTGCGAAGTTCCACGACATCGTCCGCGACCAGACGGTGACCGCGGCGTATGAGCTCCAGCGCCGCCTCGCTCTTTCCGACGCCGGAATCTCCCATAATAAGGACGCCCTCGCCGTAGACATCGACCAAAACGCCGTGAATCGAAAGCTGGGGCGCGAGCTTGGTCTTTAACCAGCGGATCAGCTCCGAGGTCAGATCCGCCGTGGTCTGCGAAGTCACCATGCAGGGGACGCCGTACTCGTGGCACTTCTTTAATACCGTCTCATGCGGCTGTAAATTCCGCGAGAAAATGAAGCCCGGCACGCGGAAGCGGCACATATAGTCAAAGATTTCTTCCCGCCGCGCATCGTCCATAAGACCGATGTACTCGGTCTCGGCATTTCCGATGACCTGCAGTCTCGCGTTGTCAAAGTGCGCGAAAAAGCCGGTCAGCGGGAGTGCCGGGCGGTTGATATCCGGCGCGGAGATGATAATTTCGTCCGTGTTAATCTCCGGGGTCAGATTTTTAAAGTGGTTTCTCTGAATCAGTTCCGTCACTGTCACGCCGTGCATCTTCTTGACTCCTTTCCCGATGAAAATATTGATAGACTTCCTCCGCGACCCGCGCGTTGAAGTTCGGAAGTGTGCTGAGTTCCTCGACCGAGGCCGCCCGTATGCCCTCCACGCCGCCGTACTGCCTGAGCAGCGTTTTTCGCCGCACGGCACCGACACCCGGAATGTCATCCAGCACCGAGTGCACCTCCGCCTTCGAGCGGAGGCTCCGGTGGTACTCGATGGCAAAGCGGTGCGCCTCGTCCTGAATGCGGGTGATGAGCTTAAAGCCCTCGCTTCGCTCCGAAATCGGAAGTTCCCTTCCCGCGAACCAGACACCCCGCGTCCTGTGTCTGTCGTCCTTGACCATGCCGCAGACCGGAATTTGTAAGTTAAAACGCTCGATCACTTCGAGGGCGATGTTGACCTGCCCTCTGCCGCCGTCCATCAGAATAAGGTCCGGGAGCTTCACGAAATTGCCGTCCTCTGCCGCGACACTGCGCTGCAGGCGGCGCGTCAAGACCTCGCGGAGAGAAGCATAGTCGTTCGGCCCGACAACGGTCTGAATGCGGAACTTGCGGTAATCGCTCTTCTTCGGCTTGCCGTCCTCAAAGACGACCATGGAGCCGACCGAGAGCGTACCGCTGATATTCGAGATATCGTAGGCCTCCATGCGGTGCACGTTTTGTAAGCCGATCAGCGTTTCGATTTCCCGGACAGCGCCCTTGCTTCGAATCTCGTCCATTTGGAGCCGCTGTCTGTCCTTTTCGAGTATCATATCCGCATTCCGCGCCGCGAGCTCCACGAGCTTTTCCTTCTGCCCCTTCTTCGGGACCACAAGTTTTACGCGCGCGCCGCGCTTTGCGGAAAGCCAGTCCGTGAGGAGCGCCGTGTCCGAAAGCTCTTCCTGCAGCCAGATTTCCTGCGGAATAAAGGGTGTCCCCGCGTAGAACTGCTTCACAAAGCTCTCAAGCAATTCCCGACTCTCATCTTCCATCGCAATGTGGAGGTAGTGGTGCTCTCGCCCCACGATTCTGCCCTCGCGGACAAAGAAAATCTGGACGACCGCCTCTCGCTCGTCGCGCCCCAGCGCAATGATGTCCCTGTCCTCCATGCCGTCGGAGGTAATCTTTTGTCTCTGTTCGATGTGCTCTATGCTGTGCAGAAGATCCCGAACTTCCGCGGCGCGCTCAAATTCCATCTGCGCCGCCGCCGCTTCCATCTCCGCCTGCAGCTTTTTCACGACAGGCGCAAAGCGGCCGTTCAAAAAGTCCAACGCTGCATCCACGTTTTCGCGGTAGGCCGCCTCACTCATATAGCCCGCGCAGGGCGCACCGCACTGGTGGATGTGGTAGTTGAGGCAGGGTCTCTCCTTGCCGATGTCCCGCGGCAGCACCCGTTTACAGTCCCGGAGCTGAAACGCCCGGTACATGAAATCGAGGGTTTTTCGCACCGACTGCGCGGAGCTGAAGGGACCGAAGTACTTTGCCTTGTCCTTCTTCATCTGCCGCGTCATAAAAATGCGCGGGAAGGCCTCTCGCACCGTCACTTTGATATAGGGATAGGTTTTATCGTCCCGCAGCATGGTGTTGTAGCGCGGGCGGTTTTCCTTAATGAGGTTATTTTCTAGCACCAGGGCCTCGAGCTCCGAATCCGTCACGATGTACTCGAAGCGGGCAATGCGGCTCACCATCTGCATGATTTTCGGGCTCTTGCCCCGCGAAGACTGGAAGTACTGCCGCACGCGGTTCCGAAGCGAGACAGCCTTGCCGACATAGATGATTTCATCCCGCTTGTCGTGCATGATGTATACACCCGGGCTCGGCGGGAGCTTCTTCAGCTCCTCGGCGATGTCAAACATGGCGATGGCCGCGCTCTTTTTCGTAGCGCTCCTGCAGGCGCAGTGCCGCAAAGGCGTTCCGAAGCTGATCCTCCGGCTCCCCGCTGTCCTCGAGCTCCAGCGAGGTCGCAATCCGCGCAATGTCACGCACGCTCAGATTGTCCCGCTCTTCTTCGAGGAAGATGCGGCGCTCGTGCGGGCTCTGCAGCTCCAGGAAATGCAGGAACAGTCGATCCCGCTCTTCCGGCGCGGGCTCCGGAATGGGCTGACGTTTTTCCGCCTTGGCTTCGCACGGTTCTTCCGCTGTTGCCTCGACTTCGCCCTGCTCTCCTGCGGAGGCCTCGGTCTCGGCAACGGATCCCGGTGTGTCGCAAGTGCACGCAGAGGTCTCCGCGCACGGCACTTCCGTCGGCTGAAAGAGCTCGGCAAAACGCGATTCCCGATACGCCTCGAGTCGGAAGTCTCCGAACAAGGCCTGACAAATCACAAGGACTTCGCCGCTCTCCGCATCGATTGCGAGGCAGCGAACCTGATACAGCTTCTCTTCGCTCTGCCGGTAAAAGGCCCCCGGCATTGGGCACGCATGCGTATTCATAGCGAAAAGTATACCACATTTTCTCGGAGCTATGATACAATCTCGTGCGTGTATGATGTCACCCGACACAGGGCCGGGCGGCCTCGCGCAAAGGAGTGGATATGAAAATCGGTTTTGACAACGAAAAATACCTCAAGATGCAGTCCGAGCACATTCGCGAGCGCATTTCCAAGTTCGGAGACAAACTCTATTTGGAATTCGGCGGCAAACTTTTTGACGACTACCACGCTTCCCGCGTTCTCCCGGGCTTTCAGCCGGACAGCAAGCTTCGCATGTTGCTGCAGCTCGCGGATCAGGCGGAAATCGTAATCGCCATCTCCGCGGCGGATATCGAAAAAAATAAGATACGCGGCGATCTCGGCATCACCTACGATGTCGATGTGCTCCGCCTCATTCAGGCCTTCCGGGACTCCGGTCTCTACGTCGGCTCCGTTGTCATCACCCGCTATACCCCCGCAGCGGATCAATTCAAGACAAAGCTCCAGTCCATGGGCGTCAAGGTGTATCGCCACTACTCGATTGACGGCTATCCGGCCGACATTCCCTTCATTGTAAGTGAGAACGGCTACGGCAGAAACGAGTACATCGAAACCACGAGACCGCTGGTCATTGTGACCGCTCCCGGCCCGGGCAGCGGCAAGATGGCAACCTGTCTCTCCCAGCTCTACCACGAGAATCGCCGCGGCATCAAGGCGGGCTATGCAAAGTTCGAGACCTTCCCGATTTGGAACCTCCCGCTGAATCACCCGGTAAATCTCGCCTACGAGGCTGCGACCGCAGACTTAAACGATGTCAACATGATAGACCCCTTCCATCTGGAAGCCTACGGCGTGACGACCGTCAACTACAACCGTGACGTGGAGATTTTCCCCGTGCTCTCGGCCATGTTTGAGGGCATCTACGGCAGCTGCCCCTACAAGTCTCCGACCGACATGGGCGTTAACATGGCGGGCAATTGCATTGTGGACGATGAAGCCTGCCGCGAAGCGGGCCGCCAGGAAATCATTCGCCGCTGGTACACCGGCATGAATCGCCTCGTGGAGGGCGATGCCGAGAAGTCCGAGGTCACCAAGATTGAGTTCCTGATGAAGCAGGCCGGTGTCACCGCAAGCAATCGTCCTGTTGTGCATGCGGCCCTCCTCAAGGCAGAAGTCACCGGCGCGCCGGCGGCTGCCCTGGAACTGCCGGACGGCCGCATTGTGACCGGCAAAACCTCCGAGCTCCTCGGCGCGAGTGCAGCCGTGCTCTTAAATGCCGTGAAAACGCTCGGCGATATCCCGGACGAGATTAAGCTCATCTCCCCGACCGTCATTGAGCCGGTGCAGACCTTAAAGGTCAAGTACCTCGGCTCAAAGAACCCGCGCCTCCACACCGACGAAATTCTGATTGCGCTCTCCATGAACGCGGCGAGCGACCCGAATGCGGCGCATGCCCTCGAGCAGCTGAAAAAACTCCGCGGCTGCCAGGTGCACACCTCTGTCATGCTCTCCGAGGTGGATATTCGCATCATGAATAAGCTCGGCCTCCAGCTGACCAGCGAGCCGCGCTACGAGAACAAGAAAATCTATCACTGAGAAATTCTTCTCATACAAAAGGGGACACCCGTTGGGTGTCCCCTTACACTTTTATCGGCTATGCGGACAAAAGAGGCGGTTCCGACTCCGCACGATTGTATCAAGATTTCATACAGAGCTCGGCCCAAGGAGTACAGCTCGGCAGAGAAGTTGTTTTATAAAGCCCGAAAGCGCCTGCGCCCATGGCAAGCGTTTCCGGGCTTTTTCGTGTTTTGTATCAAACTCAGATCAAGATGGGATCCTGTTCGGAAAGCGGGGTCGGCAGGTTCTTCACCTTACGCAAAATCTGCATGAACTCCTTGCCGGTAATGGTCTCGCGGTTAATCAGGAAGTCCGCAATCTGATCCAAAACCATGCGGTTCTCGCGAAGCAGGCCGAGCGCGGTCTGATACGCGGTCTTCAGGATGCGCTCCACTTCCTTGTCCACCAGCGCCGCCGTCTGATCGGAGCAATCCATCACGCTGCGGCCGGAGAGGTACTGGTTCTCAATCTTTGCGAGTCCCATGAGACCGAAGCTTTCGCTCATGCCGTACAAGGTCACCATCGACTTCGCGATGTTGGTCGCCTGCTCAATGTCGTTCTGCGCTCCTGTCGTGACATCGCCGAAGACCAGCTCTTCCGCGGCTCTGCCGCCGAGCATCGAAACCAGTCTCTCCTCGAGCTCGCGCTTCGACATGAGATAGGTCTCCTCCTCCGGTACGTACATGACATAGCCGAGGGCACCCATGGTGCGCGGCACGATCGTAATCTTCTGCACCGGCTCCGTGTTCTTCTGGAGCGCAGAGATCAGCGCGTGTCCCACCTCGTGATAGGAGACAATGCGTCTCTCCTTCTGGTTCATCACGCGGTCCTTCTTCTCCTTGCCGACCAGCACCACCTCGACCGACTCGAAGAGATCTTTCTGACTCACAGCCTTGCGTCCGTTCTTGACCGCAAGGATGGCCGCCTCGTTCACCATATTGGCGAGCTCGGAGCCCACCGCGCCGCTGGTCGCAAGTCCGATCGCATCGAAATCCACCGTGTCGTCGAGGAGCACATCCTTCGCGTGCACCTTGAGAATTTCGATTCTTCCCTTTAAGTCCGGGCGCTCCACAATGACACGGCGGTCAAAGCGACCCGGGCGGAGCAGTGCGGGGTCCAAAATCTCCGGGCGGTTGGTTGCGCCGAGCACCAGGAGACCCTTGGAAGAGTCAAAGCCGTCCATCTCCGAGAGCAGCTGGTTCAGGGTCTGCTCCCGCTCGTCATTGCCGCCGCCGTAACGCGAATCACGGCTCTTACCGATGGCATCAATCTCATCGATGAAGATGATGCAGGGCGCAGCCTCCTGCGCCTGGCGGAAGAGGTCTCGGACACGGGATGCACCGACACCCACGTACATTTCAACGAAATCGGAACCCGAGAGCGAGAAAAAGGGCACATTGGCCTCACCCGCGACTGCCTTTGCGAGCAGGGTCTTGCCGGTTCCGGGCGGTCCCACCAAGAGGGCGCCCTTCGGCAATTTTGCGCCGATTTCCCGGAAGCGCTCGGGATTATGCAGGAAGTCTACAATCTCGGTCAGACTCTCCTTCGCCTCGTCCTCTCCGGCGACATCGGCAAAGGTCACGCCGGTCTCCTTCTGCACATAGACCTTCGCATTGCTCTTCGCGACGCCGCCCATGAAACCGCCGCCGCCCCCGCCGACGCCCATGCGCCGCATGAGGAAGTTCATCGCGCCGAAAATCATAATGACCGGCAAAAAGAGCGCCGCGCCCGAGAGCAGCACACTCATGATGTCAAAGCGCTCTCGCGTCACGACCACGCCTGCCTGATAGAGCTTTTCGGGAAGATCCCGGTCACTGTCCATGCGGGTCGTCACATAGTGGCTCGTGTATTTTTGTCCCGTCGGCTTTGCGTCAAAGCGTATGACCGAATTGCCGATTTTGGCGCTGACAATGATTTTCTCATCGACCATGCGGAGAAAGTCGCTGTAGCTGACCTCCTTGGTCTGCGCACTGCCACGTCCTCCGCTGAGCGGACGGATAAAGCTGAAGAGCAAAAAGACGACCGAAAGCAGGAGCAGCATGGGCATCAGGAAGCTTCCGCCCCCGCCGCCCTTTCTGCCCCGGTTATCGCCGCCGTCTCCGGAGCCGCCGCCCTCGGGCAAATCCTCGTTCTCGTCATCCGGTTCAAAGTCACCGCCACGCAGCCAGCCGAAAAACAGCTGCGCCTTTGTTTTCTTTACTTTCCGTTTGTTTTTTGCCATAAAAATAAGACCTTCCGGCGCGCGCTGCCAAAGCGGCAGGCCGCCCAATTCATTCTGTTGTTCTACTTAGTATAGCACTTCTTTTCTTTTTGGTGTGCGAATCTTTTCTTTCAACCGTCCCTGTGCTATGCTTTTCGAATACACAATTACGATTGTTTCAAAAGGAGATCTCCATGCAGTCCAAAAGTCAGGCACCGTCCATTACGACAGGGCCTATCACCGCGCAACTTATGCTCTTTTTCTTTCCCATCCTGCTCGGTACCTTTTTTCAACAGCTCTACAATACGGTCGATACCATTATTGTGGGCAACTTTGTCGGCACCAACACCGCGCTCGCCGCGGTCGGCGGCGCGACGGGACAGCTGGTCAATCTCTTTGTCGGTTTCTTCATCGGCCTCTCTTCGGGCTGCGGTGTCATTATCTCGCAGTACTACGGGGCGAGAGACCAAAATGCCGTTTCGAAGAGTGTACACACGGCTCTGGCCTTTTCGCTGCTCTCCGGTGTTGTGATCATGGTGCTCGGCCTTTTGCTGACCGATTTTTCGCTCCGCGCGATGTCGCTCCCGGAGGAAATTATGCCGGAAGCGACCGCTTATCTGCGCATTTTCTTCCTCGGCATGATCCCGAATCTCTTTTACAACATGGGGGCCGCCGTGCTTCGCGCAATCGGCGACTCCAAGCGTCCGCTCTACTTTTTGATACTCAGCTGTTTATGTAATATTGTGCTCGACCTTATCTTTGTCGCCTACCTCCGCCTCGGTGTCTCGGGCGCTGCGCTCGCGACCATACTCTCGCAGCTCGCCTCCGCTGTCATGGTGCTCTTTGTCCTGCTTCGCACCAAGAGCGACGTGCGCCTCATCCCGAGTCAGCTGCGACTTGAGCCCTTCTGGCTCAAAAAAATGATCTACGTCGGGCTCCCGGCCGGTCTGCAAAGTACCATGTACACGGTTTCGAATATCATTGTTCAGGCGACCATCAACAGCTTCGGCACCAACACGATTGCCGCGGTTACGGCTTACGGCAAGATGGACGTGATTTTCTGGATGGTCATCAATGCCTTCGGCATTGCCATCACAACCTTCGTCGGACAGAACTACGGCGCCGGGAAGACAGAGCGCGCCTTCCGCGGCTTCCGTGCCGCACTCTTACTCGCCGCGATCGGCACCCTGCTGCTCTCCGGCATCATTTGGCTCTTCGGCATGAACTTCCTGCTCTTCTTTACCAAGGACCCGGATGTACTTGCAATCTGCAATCGCCTGATTCATTTTGTGGTGCCGTTTTTCATCACCTATATTCCGATTGAGATTTGTTCCGGCACGCTACGCGGTATGGGCAACAGCTGGATGCCCATGATACTCACCATGCTCGGGGTCTGTGTGCTCCGCATGTTCTGGATTTTCCTGGCCGTGCCGCTTCACCGCGATATTCTGACCCTCATGACGGCCTATCCGATCAGCTGGATCACAACCTCCGTTGCCCTGAGCCTCAGCCTCTTCCTGACGCGCCGCAAATACCTGTCTCAGCGCTCCGAGAGCGAGAAGTCGTCGTAAACGGCCCGCACCGCTCTGCCGTTCTTAAAGAGTATCATGACCACTTGGTTCGAATAAATCTCGTCTCCGAACTGGTAGACCATATTGGAGGTGTGGTTTTCATCGTCAAAGGTTTTTGAGAAGGGCTCGCCGTAGACATCCGCAATCTGCTGTCTCGTGGCCCCCATCGGAATTCCGTAGAGCGTGAGCTCCGGATCCGGTTCCGCGCTGCCGATATCGATACCCTTAATGGTACATTCCTTGACCGGCAGGTCATGGTCCTCATTATTTCGGACATTGATGCGGATGTGCCCGAAGGAGCCGCGGTACTGCACGCGACAGCTTCCGGTTGCCCCGGCCTTCACGATGTCGTTTTCGCCGCTGAAGACCGCCCCCTCTTTGAGGAGACCCTCAAAGGAAGTCGGCACCGAAATGGTGCGCTCTCCCGCACGTACCATATGTCTCCCCTCCTGCTTGTGCTTCTCGATCTGCAGGGGGACGGTCACGGTCTGCGCCGCCTCCTCACTCTCGGCCGCCTCCGCGGATGCGGCCTTGATATCCGGGATTGCGGTCTCCGCCTGAATTTCCAAGGCCTTTGCACTGCTCTCGGTCTCGGCCTTACTTTTGCCGCCGCAGGCCGTGAGCAGGCCGAACGCTGCGGCGAGTACCGTCGTGCCGATGCGCGCGTTCAAACCTGACTTAAACTGCTTCACCTCGTTTCCTCCTCTGTCTTTGTCTGACCGGGTTCCAAGCCCACTTCGACGGACTCCGCCGTGAGATCTCGGAACTGACATCCGTCGCCCGGTGCATTGCTCCGAATTTCTTCTTGGGTCGCTGCGCTCCCGCGTTCTGTCTCGCCCGCCCGGCAGGCCGTGAGACCCGCTGTCATCAGCAAACAAAGCACAGCCAAAATACCGTAAGTCTGTCGCCGCGTCATATGCGCATACCCCCTCGTTCTTACTTCTTGCTCCATTGTACTATCCTTGCATATAGAATGCAAAAAGCGGTTCACGGCCCCAAGGCCCGTGAACCGCTTTTTGTTTGAAGCCGCCTTCCTGCGCCCGACAGGACTTGAACCTGCACGGTCTCCCACCGGAACCTAAATCCGGCGCGTCTGCCAATTCCGCCACGGGCGCCAACCTCTGTTATTCTAAGCAATGCAAGCCTTACTGTCAATTGAGAAGCGCACAACTCCGTTTTATGGTATGATAAGGACTCAGTACGTTTTGCGGACCGTGCGCCGTGATTCTGATATGGAGGCTTGCTTGGATACAAAAAATCTCAAATATTTTGTGGGCGTTGCCCGCTACGGTTCCATCAATCAGGCCGCAAAGGCCATGTATATTTCTCAACCGCAGCTTTCTCACATCATAAAGAGCATAGAAGAGGAAGTCGGATTTGATTTGTTTCAACGCACCAATCAGGGCGTGCGCCTGACTCGCAACGGTGAAAGTTTCCTCTCCCACTGCCAAATTATTCTCGAGGAGATGAACAGTCTGGACCGCTTTATCAATCAAACCCACCGCCAGGGCAGTCGGCTTGTGGTCTCGATGACGCGCTTCTCGCACACCGCGGTCTGCTTTAACGATGTCGCCTGTCGGCACCAGGACAGAGAGAGCCTTTTCCTGCGTCTCCGCGAGACCGATTCCATGGACGTGGTGGACGATGTGGCCAGCGGCTACTCCGAAATCGGTGTCCTGCATTTCTCCGTCTCCGAGAGCGAGAGCATGCTCCGCAATTTTGAAAACAAGCGGCTCCGCTTTCAGAGCATAGCCCGCTTTAAGCCCTATGTTTTCCTCTCCGCGGAACATGAATTGCTCCGGGATAAGGAGGTCACGGAACTGGATATCCGCGATCTTTTGAACTACGGCTTTGTTCGCTACATCGGCCAGTATGAGGACTTCTTTTACCACATCGCAACCGAGAACGGCGTTGTGGACCTGAACGACTCCGCGAAAATCATCTATGTGAACGACCGCATGGAACAAATTCGCCTGCTCGCGCACTCGAATTTTTACACCATAGGCATCCCGAAATATCCGGATGAGGGCCTGCACTATAAGGTCGCCAACATTCCGCTTCGCGCGAGCAACGAGCATCTGCGTTTCGGAATTATCACAAAAGAAAATAAGCGCCCCACCGACATTGAGGCGGAGTTTATCGAGGAGGTCACAACGCGCTACCGTGCCCTCTCGGACGCCGCAGAGGCGGACGCAACGTAAAACGCAAGCCGGCCTCAAACGCCGGGGAGATTCCGGTTTCCGCCCGGGCTTTCTCATTGCCTGATAGGACAAGTCTCCGCTTACCCTTTTTGCTCCCCTTCGCCTAATTGTATGTTAAAAAAAGAAACCGCAGTTCGCTGCGGTTTCTTTTTTGCTTCTTTTTTCTTCCTCGTTTTGCGTCATGTTCTGTCGGCGCAAGCATCACAGCAGTCCTGCGGATGCACTTCGCTTGTGCGGCTCAGAGCCTTCTGCGCCAGCTCTCCATGCGGTAGCGGCTGTGTTCACGGGCCTCACGCACCTCGCGGAGGAGACGCGGTAGGTCCTCGTTAAAGGTGCCCGCAAGTGCCAGGTAATTCGAGGCGTGATTCGTGCGGAACACCGTTCCCGGAGAGTCGATATGTGTTAAGAAAAGTTCCGTCTCATCCATAATCTGATCCGGCTTTAAGAGCTCCATATCGCCCCGCTGAATCTCCTTCGCCATGGGAGACTCCGGAGAGAGGTGCAGGGTCAGTATGGAAGCGTACTCCGGATTCATCGCGTTAATAAGCTCCGCGGACTTCACGGCATGCGCTTCCATGCCCGCGCTGCCGCCGAGTCCGGAAATCAGCGTGACCGAGGTCTGAATGCCGCAGCGCTTTAACTTTTGACCGGCCGCAATAATCTCTGCCGCTGTCTCGCCCTTTTGAATGTGCACGAGGACTTCATCGTCCCCCGACTCCGCACCGAGGTAAATCATTGCGAGTCCGGCTTTCCGAAGCGCTACCAGCTCTTCCTCCGACTTTCTCAGCACATCCTTCGCCGTCCCGTAGGAGGTAATGCGCTCCGCATAGGGGAAGTTTTTCTTCACGTAGTGTAAGAGTTCCAAGAGCAGTTCGGTCTTCACAACCAACGCGTCGCCGTCCGCGAAGAAGACACGCTGCACGTAGGGACCGTAGGTGTCCCGACATTCATCTAAATCCGCCAGTATCTCCTCCCGCTTCCGCACGCGGAACTGCTTGTCCGTGTACATATGGCAGAAGGTGCACTTGTTGTGCGAACAGCCTATGGTTACCTGAATAATTAAACTGCGCGCCTCACTCGGCGGGCGGTAAACATCACCTTCGTATTGCATCTTTCTAAATTACTCCTTTGCTTCTGCTTTGCTCGCCTCAGTATAGCCGATTTCCCGCGAAAAGGCGAGAACAGTAAATCATCGTCTTATTGATTGACTTATAGGGCGAAGCAAAAAGCGCCCTGCCGAAGCAGGGCGCTCATTTCAGAGAGCGATAGACGGGACTC